>JANMMQ010000007.1:0-6371 GCA_031373465.1 Ilumatobacteraceae bacterium
ACGTGCAGATCTGGGGTCTGCTCGGCGTGCAGAAGGAAGCGGTACTGGCCTCGGATCGCTCGATCGTTACGGTGGAAGAGATCGTCGACGAGCTACCGGAGGTGCCAGGAGCGATCGTGCTGCCCTCGTGGGTGATCGATGCGGTGTGCCAGGTGCCCGGCGGTGCTCACCCGAGCTTTGCGATGGGGTTCTCGACGCGGGACAACGCGTTCTACAAAGCGTGGGACGCGGTCTCGAAGGATCGAGATGCATTCACCGCGTGGGTCGACAAGCACATCATGGGCACCGCCGACTTCTGCGAGTATTGCGAGAGCGTGGGCATCAATGGCTGAGTACACGACTGACGAACTGATGATCGTCAACGCCGCCCGCCAGCTCGGCGCTCTCGCTGCCGCGGCGAAACGTCAATGCTTCGTCGGCATCGGGCTGCCGTCGACTGCTGCCAACCTTGCCCGACGCCTGTACCCGATCGAGCCCGTGCTGATCTACGAGTCGGGCTGCATCGGTTCGAAGCCGACGCGCCTGCCGTTGTCGATCGGCGATGGCGAGCTTGCCGAGACCAGTGATGCGGTCGTGAGCGTGCCGGAGATCTTCGCCTATTGGCTGCAGGCCGGGCGCATAGACATCGGGTTCCTCAGCGGCGCCCAGATCGACAAGTTCGGCAACATCAATTCGACCGTCATCGGTTCGTACAAATCGCCCAAGACCCGGCTTCCCGGCGCGGGTGGTGCCCCCGAGATCGCGGCGTCCGCCGGCGCTGTAATGGTGATCATGCGCCAGTCGGCGCGCGCCTTCGTCGAGCGTTGCGACTTCCGCACGTCGATCGGCTTCGGCGATGGGAAGGGCGACCGCGAGCGGTTCGGGCTGCGCGGCGGTGGCCCCAAGTGGGTCATCACGGATCTTGCGGTGATGGAGCCCGACCCCGATTCGTGTGAACTGGTCGTGGTGGCGCTTCATCCTGGGGTCACCCGCGACCAGGTTTCTGCCGCGACGGGCTGGCCGGTTCGTTTCATCGAAGACCTCGCGGTCACTGATGAGCCCACCAACGTGGAGCTCGACACCTTGCGCTCGTTGCAGGCCGCATGAACCCGTTCACATACGACCAGGCGTCGGCGCGTGTCGTCTTCGGTGCGGGTCAGCTCGCGGAAGTGGGGAACGAGGTGGAGCGCCTCGGCGCACGCCGGGTGATGCTGATATCCGACGCCGCCGCCGTTTCGCCTGCTGGAGCCATCAGGGGACAGCTCGGCTCACGTCTGGTCTTGGCCTGGGACGAAGTTGCCCAGCATGTTCCTGTCGACCTCGCCGAGCGGGCTCGCACGGCTGCGAGCGACGCCCTGATCGACTGCGTGGTCTGTGTCGGTGGCGGGTCGTCGACCGGCCTGGCGAAGGCGTTGGCCTTGAGTCACGCGGTGCCGATCGTCGCTGTGCCGACGACCTACGCCGGAAGCGAGCAGACCCCGATCTACGGTCTTACGGGTGGCCGCCGCAAGGAGACCGGCAAGAACGCGATCGTGCAACCGAAGACCGTCGTGTACGACCCCGAGCTCACCGTCGGGCTTCCTGCGAACATCACGGGCCCTTCGGCCTTCAACGCGCTTGCACATTCGGTCGAAGCGCTCTATGCGCCCGGGAACAATCCGGTGACGTCGGCGTTGGCGCTCGAGGGCGTGCGCGCGATTCATGATGCGTTGCCGACCGTCATGGCCTCACCGGGCGACATCGAAGCTCGCAGCACGCTGCTCTACGGCGCGTACCTCTCCGGCGTGGCGCTCGGCAACACGGCCGCAGGGTTTCATCACAAGCTGTGCCATGTCCTGGGAGGCAGGTTCAACCTGGTGCACGCGGACGCGCACTCCGTCATCCTTCCTCACGCGATCGCGTTCAATGCGCCAGCATTGCCTGTTGAGATGGCGCGCCTGGCGGAGGCGCTCGGTGACCCGGGTGGCAATCCCGCGTCAGCTCTGTGGGACCTCGCTGTCGCCAGCAACGTGCCGACTCGCCTCGCCGACTTGCAAGGAACCGACGGGTTGCTCCAGCGCGACCAGCTTCCCGGCGCGGCACATGCAGCCGCCGAGGAGATCACCGTCAACCCGCGTCCCTTCACCGAGGCGGATCTGCTCGCCCTGTTGGAACGCGCATACGAAGGAGTGCGGCCATGAGCAACGAAGCTTTCATCGTCGATGCGGTGCGCACACCGCTCGGTCGGATCGGCGGCGCCTTGGCAGGTGTTCGTTCCGACGATCTGTTGGCCGGTGCGGTGCGCGCGATCGTCGATCGATCGCCGTCGCTCGATCCGGCCTCGATCGACGAGTTGTACGCTGGCGATGCCAACGGCGCCGGTGAGGACAATCGCAACGTCGGTCGCATGGCCGTCCTGCTCGCGGGATTGCCGACAACGATCCCCGCGGCCACGGTCAACCGGCTGTGTGGCAGCGGTATCGAGGCCATCTTCGGAGCCTCGCGAACGGTCGCAGTCGGTGATGCGGACATCATCATCGCGTGCGGTGTGGAAAGCATGACTCGCGCTCCCTGGGTCGTGCTGAAACCGTCGAAGCCGTTCCCGACGACGCATGAGCAGATGTGGAACTCGGCTCTCGGTTGGCGGATGATCAACCCGAAGATGCCCGGCGAATGGACCATCTCTCTCGGCGAGGGCGCCGAGGTGCTGGCCGACAAGTATTCGATCTCGCGAGATGAGCAGGACACGTTCGCTATGGGATCTCACCAGCGCGCTGCGGCCGCGTGGGGCGACGGACGATTCGTCGCCGAGACCGTTCAAGTTGTCGACGCCCCGATGGAACGCGATGAGTGCATCCGACCGGATTCGTCGATGGAAACGTTGGGCAAGTTGAAGCCGGTGTTCCGGCAGGGTGGAACGGTGACAGCGGGCAACGCGTCGCCGATGAACGACGGCGCCGCCGCAATGCTCGTGATGTCGTCACGCGGGGTCGAGGTGTCGCAGGCCACGCCGATGGCGCGAATCGTCAGTCGCGCGACCAGCGGCGTCGAGCCCCATCTGTACGGCATCGGTCCTGTCGAGGCTGCCCGCTCCGCGCTTCGTCGGGCAGGGATCGGTTGGGGCGATCTCGCCGCCGTCGAGTTGAACGAGGCGTTCGCCGCACAGTCACTCGCTTGCCTTCGCGAGTGGCCCGAGCTCGACCCGTCGATCGTCAACCAGCAAGGTGGGGCCATTGCCATCGGCCATCCGCTCGGCTGCTCGGGTGTTCGAATCGTCACCACCCTTGCTCACCTCCTGCGCCGTACCGGCGGACGGTATGGCCTGGCAACGATGTGCATCGGTGTCGGCCAAGGCATCGCCATCGTCATCGAAAACCTCACCTGACCCCGTACGAGTGTTTCGTGCCCACCCGGGGGTGCGGGAGACACTCGTTTGCGGCCAACGGGCCGCAAACACTCGGTCAGGGTTTGGGGCGGGACTTCGCGAGCTCGGCGACGGCATCGAGCGATTCGGGGTTTTTCAGGGCACCGCGACTGGCGACGGAGTCGGGGTGGGCACCACGGAGGATCTTCTTGACCGGTAGCTCGAGCTTCTTGCCCGACAGGGTCGTCGGTATGGACGGAACGGCGTAGATCTCATCGGGTACGTGGCGCGGCGAGAGGTTGCTGCGCAGCGCCTGCTTGATCGGTTCGATGACATCGTCGGGCGCGTCATCACTCAACGCAACGAACAACACCAGCACACCCGCTCCGCCGCCCTCGGCGTCTTCGAGATGGACGATCAAGCTGTCGTCGACTCCATCGACGGCTTCGACGACGCGGTAGATCTCGCTGGTGCCGATGCGAACGCCACCTCGGTTCAGTGTGGCATCCGATCGGCCCGTGATGACGCTGCTGCCGTGACCGTCGAGTGTGATCCAGTCCCCGTGTCGCCACACGCCGGGATACGACTCGAAGTATGCAGCGCGGTATCGCAAGCCGTCGGCATCACCCCAGAAACCGATCGGCATCGATGGCATCGGTTTCGTGATCACCAACTCGCCCGGCTCGCCGACGACCGGGTGGCCAGTCTCGTCGAACGCCTCGACTGCTGCACCGAGGTAACGGCACGAGATCTCCCCGGCAACCACCGGCACCATCGGACAACCGCCGACGAAGGCCGAACAGATGTCAGTGCCTCCGCTGATGGACGACAACATCACGTGGTCGGACACGTTCTCGTAGATCCACCGGAACCCGTCGGCCGGCAGTGGTGCCCCTGTCGAGCCAATGGCGCGCAGTCGCGCGAGATCGACCGTGGTTCCCGGTCGAAGGCCCACCTTCCGGCACGTCATGTAGTACGGCGCGCTTGCCCCGAACCAGGTGATCTCGGCCTGTTCGGCCAGACCCCACAACGTGTCGAGATTCGGTGAGGCGGGGTCCCCGTCGAACGTGACGATGGCTGCGCCGGTCAACAGCCCGCTGACGAGGTAGTTCCACATCATCCAGCCCGTCGTGGTGAACCAGAAGAATCGATCGGCGGCCCCGAGATCAGCGTGAAGTCCGAGGACCTTGAAGTGCTCGAGGAGGATGCCGCCGTGGCCGTGCACGATCGGCTTCGGCATGCCCGTCGTGCCGGATGAGTACAACACGTAGAGCGGATGGTCGGCCGAGACCTGCTCGAACTCCAGTGGTCCGGCCTCGGCGACGAGCGCCGTCCACGAGATGGCGTCCGGTACGACCTCTTCGTCGATGAGGTATTGCAGCGCGACGGTGGCACGCAGGCTCGGTAGGCCGTCACGGATCGCTTGCACTTCGGCGCGCCGGTCGATGTCGCGGTTGCCGTACCGGTATCCGTCGACGACGAGAAGGAGCTTTGGGCCGATCTGACCGAACCGGTCGAGCACCGCCTGTACGCCGAACTCGGGCGCGCAGCTGGTCCAGATCGCGCCGAGGCTGGCGGTTGCCAGGAAGGCGACAATGGTCTCCGGAACGTTCGGCATGTAGGCGGCCACGCGGTCGCCTTTCGTGATTCCGATCCGCTGCAATCCTGCCCTCGCTCTGCTGACCTGATCCGCCAGTTCGTTCCACGACAGTGATGACGGCCGGCGGGTCTGCGAGTGGGCGATGATCGCCGTGCCGTCGCCCTCGTGTCGGAAAATGTGCTGGGCGTAGTTCAACCTGGCCTCGATCAGCCACTTGGTGCCCGGCATCGCCGGCGAGTCGAGGACCATGGTGAACGGCACGCTGGCCTGCATGTCGAAGAACTCCCACACGGCCGCCCAGAAGCCTGCGATGTCTTCCGTCGACCATCGCCACAGCGCGTCGTAGGAATCAAATTGGCCGACGCCACGTTCGGCCAACCAGGCGACAAACCGACCGATGTTGCTGTGCGAGATCGATTCGGGTGTCGGCGTCCACAGTTGGTCCGAAGGCGCAGCCATGGCTCGTGGTCTAGATCACGGCCGACTTCGACACCAAGCCAGGCATCCACCTTTCGATCAGCGCAGCGTAGAACTGGCGCACGCCGGCGGTCTGGCTGCCGGTGTTCAGGCGGTGCTCAGATCAATGGCGTGTTGGGCTCCAGGCCGAGCAGCAGCCGGCCAAACATCTCTTGGTTGGTCTCCAGCTTCATCAGGCCGTGGTTGTTGATCGTCTGGACGTCGGCGAGTGCCCGGTTGATGGGGCTCGACGTGCGCACCCCGGTGGCACCGGACTCGCGGAACAGGATCTCGACGCCCTCGAGCAGCCGACGTACGGCAGTGGCGCAATCGTTGCGCATCTCGGCTCGGCGGAGGAAGGCAACTTCCTCGTTCGCCTGCGCGGTCGCGTCGAGCTCGTCGGCGACGGAGTAGAGCAGCAGCTCGCCCTCGCGAATTCGCGAGGCAGCATCGCCAAGACGGATGTGTGTGAACGGATGAGGCTCCTGCGGGTCCGCGGTGTAGGCGATGGTCTTGCCCTTGATCACCGACGGGAAGTCGGCGAGGGCCTGTTTGGCGATGCCGATGGCTCCACCGCACAAGGCGATGGTGAGAACGGGAACGGGTGCGCACCGTTGCACCCAGTCGTCGCCGTGCAGGTTCTCGCCGGGGCTGTTGCCCATGATGAGGCCTGGAAGCGACAAGAACCGGTGAGCGGGTACGTCGACCCCGGTGACCACCATCGTGCAGGAACCAGTTCCGGCCAGGCCGCTGACGTACCAGTCGTCTTTGATCGTCACGTCCGAGACCGGCACGATGAAGTCGCCCTGATCCAACTCATTGCCGTCGTCGTCGAACACGATGCCGCCGAGGAGCAGCCAGTCGGCGCGCTCGGAACCCGAACCGAATGGCCACACTCCTTCGAGCCGGTAGCCATCTGCTGTCCGTGTCGCTTTCCCGCGCGGGCCGATGACGGCCGAAACGATCGCGTCGGGGTTGCCGCCGTAGATGTCG
>JANMMQ010000048.1:0-8933 GCA_031373465.1 Ilumatobacteraceae bacterium
CACCACCCGAATGATGACCGGCGTCGGTCGTCCACAGTTCAGCGCAGTGCTGGAATGCGCAGCAGAGGCTGGCGCCCACGGCAAGCACATCTGGGCCGATGGCGGCGTTCGCTATCCCCGCGACGTCGCTCTGGCCCTCGCCGCGGGTGCCGCCAACGTGATGTTCGGTTCATGGCTCGCAGGGACGTACGAGTCGGCGGCCGACACGTTGCGCGATCCCGACGGCCGGCTCTACAAGGAGAGCTTCGGCATGGCGAGCAACCGCGCCGTCAAGATCCGCAACCGCACCGAGACAGCATTCGAACGTGCCCGCAAAGAGCTCTTCGAAGAGGGCATCAGCACGTCCCGGATGTACCTCGACCCGGATCGACCCGGCGTCGAAGACATCATCGACGAGATCGTCGCTGGAGTCCGGTCGGCATTCACCTATGCAGGAGCCGCGACCATCTCCGAGTTCCACGAGCGCGCCGTCGTCGGTGTGCAGAGCGCGGCGGGTTACAGCGAAGGATTGCCCCAGGGGACGAGCTGGTAAGTGCGAATCATTGCCATCGATGGTCCGGCAGGTGCCGGAAAGAGCACCGTAGCGCGGGCGTTGGCGGCTCGGCTCGGTCTGGAGTACCTCGATACGGGGGCGATGTACCGCGCCGTCACGCTGGCCGCGATGCAGCGCGGCATCGATCCTGCCGACGTCGAACCCGTCGCTGCACTGGCCCGCGAGCTCAGTCTCGATGTCAGCGACGACGGCGTGATCGTCGATGGTTACGACGCCACCACCGAGATCCGCAGCCCCGCCGTCACCACCGCGGTCAGCGCAGTCGCTGCCAACAGCGCCGTGCGCGCCGAACTGGTGGAGCGTCAGCGAGATTGGGCGAGACGACGCGGTGGGGGAGTTCTGGAGGGGCGCGACATCGGTTCTGTCGTGTTTCCCGATGCCGAGTTGAAGCTCTATCTCACCGCAGCTCCGAGGGTGCGCGCCGAACGCCGCGTAGCCGAGTCCGGAGGCAACGTCGACGAGATCGCCGAGGCCATCGAGCGACGCGACCAGCATGATCTTTCTCGCGTCGACAGCCCGCTCGTCAAAGCTGACGGCTCGATCGTGGTAGATACCACGGGCCTCGGGATCGACGAGGTACTGGCGCAGATCGAACAACTCCTGGAGCATGAATGACCAAGATCGCCACGAAGCTGACCGGCAACAAGTTGGTAGATCGCATTGCGTACAAGATCGTCCGATTCATCGTCACCTCGTTCTGCCGCACATGGTGCCGGATGACGATCGAGGGAAGGCAGAACGTGCCCGAACAGGGACCCTTCCTGCTGGCGCCCACCCATCGCAGCATCCTCGACACTCCGATTGCTTCGGGAGTGACGCATAGGCGGATGCGGTTCATGGGTGCCGACAAGTACTGGAAGAACAAGGCGTTCGGCAGGCTGCTGACGGCGCTCGGCGGATTTCCTGTCAGCCGCGGGACAGCCGATCGCGAAGCGCTGAAGCGCTGCATCGCCGTGGTCGAGGGCGGCGAGCCGTTGGTGCTGTTTCCGGAGGGCGAGCGCAAGAGCGGCCCGGTGGTGCAGCCGTTGTTCGACGGTGCGACCTACGTCGCGGTGAAGGCCGGCGTGCCGATCGTGCCGGTGGGGATCGGGGGGTCGCAACGTGCCATGCCGAAGGGTGCGAAGTTCATCCGCCCGCGCAAGGTTCACGTGGTGATCGGCAAACCCATCCCGACCGCAGCGAATGCGGAGAACCCGAAGGCACAGCGCGACGCGGCCCGCCAGTTGACGGTCGAACTGCACGCGGAGCTGCAGCGCCTGTTCGACATCGCCGAAGCCCGTGTTGGCTAACTGAGCTATCTGTCCAGATAGTGGCGCAAGCCGGTGGCCAGCGAAATCGGATCATCGACGCCGCACAACTCGCGGGCTGAGTGCATCGACAACTGCGGCACACCGACATCGACCGTGTCGATGCCGAGACGGGTGGCCGTGATCGGTCCGATCGTGGTGCCGCACGGCATGTTGTTGCGACTGACGAACACCTGCGATGGCACACCGGCTTCGTTGAACACCTGTCGAAGCATCGCTGCAGAACGTGCGGTTGTTGCATACCGTTGGTTGCTGTTGAGCTTGATGGCCGGCCCGCGATTGACGAGCGGCTGATGCTCTGGGTCGTGGCGCTCGCGGTAGTTGGGATGAACCGCGTGTGCGTTGTCAGCCGAGACGCAGGTGCTCGCGGCGAGCTGGGTCAGGAAGTCGGCCCGCGAGGCGCCGTTGGCAACAGCCAACTGCTCGAGAACGTGCTCGAGCAGCGGCCCGGCCGCACCGGTGACGCTCTCGGATCCAACCTCCTCGTGGTCGAACAGGGCGATGACACCAGTCGATTCGGGGGAGCCTGCACCGCACATCGCGTCGACGGCTGCCCAGCACGACACCTGGTTGTCGAGACGGCCGGCAGCGAGCAGCGATCGGTCGGCCCCGAGAATGGCCGGGGGCGTGCGGTCGAAGAGACACAGCTCCCACGCCCAGACCTTCGAGGAATCTGTGAACAGGTCAGGAACCTGATCGGCCAAGCGAGTCGCCAGCCAATCCGCGAATTCACCAGATTCCGGCACACCGGTTCCCCAGACCGGCGTGAGATGCTGCTGCTTGTCGAGGATCAGCCCGCGTTCGTTGACATCTCGGTCGAGATGTATCGCCAGCTGCGGGACGCGGCAGATCGCCTGGTCGACGAGGACATCGACCGAGGCACCGTCGGACGTCTCGACGCGACCGGCGACACCAAGATCTCGATCCAACCACGAGTTGATCAGCGCGCCGCCGTAGACCTCGACGCCGAGCTGCTTCCAACCAACGCCACCAGTATCCGGTCGTGGTTTGATCCGCAGGCAGGGTGAGTCCGTGTGCGCGCCGATCAGCCGCAGGGGCGAGCGGCTGCTCGCAGTCGTGCCACGGCTCCAGGCGACCAGTGCCGCGCCGCGGATCACATATCCACGCTGGGGCACGTCGATCCAGGGCGTCGCCAGGTCGAGCCGGTCGAAGCCTGCAGCGTTCAGCCGATCGGCGGCAGTGCCGACGACATGCCACGGCGACGGCGACGCGGATAGGAATTGGATGAGGTCGTCGAGCTCTGGCATCAGTTCCCTTGGAAAAGTCCCGTCGGCAGCCCAGTGCCGCGTAGGTGTGGTGTCTCGTTGATCGTCACGACCGAACGCGTGCCGCCCCTGGCCGCGGCGACACGGTTGATGCTGGTGTAGTTCGGATAGAAGAACCCGCGAGGGTTGGTCAGTCCCAGCACTTCGCAGAGGTAGCCGTTGATGACGCCGCCGTGGCAGACAACGACGATCCTCTGTCCGGGGTGGTCGTCGATCAACTGCTCGATCGTCCGGACCACTCGAGCACGGAACTCGTCGGACGTTTCGTCTTCGGTGTCCCACTGACCACTGATGATTGCGTGATAGCGAGGATCGTTGGCGGCCTTCAGTTCCTCGGTGGGGATGTAGTCGGGGGAGAGACGGTCGAACTCGGCGACGCCGTCGGAGAGAACGACCTCGAGATCGTGGAACGCCGCGATGGCCGCTGCGGTTTCGTACGCACGTCGCAACGGACTGGCGTAGATTGCGTCGAGATGCTCCGAGGAAAGGTACGTTGCCAGATGCTCGGCCTGTGCTCGGCCGTCGGCGGAGAGCTCAGGATCGGCCGGCCCCTCCACCAACTCGCGCCGAACGGGCAACGCATGGCGCACCAGCAACAACTCCATGGGTCACTAGATAACCAGGTATGAACGCCAGAACGAAGATCGTGGCCACTCTGGGGCCGGCCAGCGAGAGCCCGGACGCGCTCGATGCGATGCTCCTGGCGGGCGTCGATGTCGCTCGAATCAACCTCAGTCACGGCCTGCTCGCCGACCACATCACACGGCTCCACGCAGTGCGCGATGCGGCGGCCCGTACCGGATCAGTTGTGGCCGTCCTCGCAGATCTCCCGGGGCCCAAGGTCCGCGCCGCTCCGTTCCCTGACGGTGGTCTCGAGCTCGAAGCCGGTTCGATGGTCACGATGGTCACGGACGCGACTGCCAGCACGTGCGATCTGATCGGCGTCGACTACGAGACCTTGCTCGACGATCTGCACACGGGCGACCGCATCGTGATCGGCGACGGTGCCATCACATTGCGGGTCGAGAAGATCACCGACGCCGGCGCGCAGTGCCAGGTTCGCAGTGGCGGTCACACGCAAGGCCGACCGGGGGTGCACATGCCGTCGGAACGGTTGCGAATCCAGACGCCAACGCCTGAAGACCTGGCGCTCGCCGCGGCGATGGCGGCCGAGGGCGCAGATTTCCTGGCGGTCTCGTTCGTTCGCGAGGCAGACGATCTGCACAAGGTGCGCGCCGCCGTGGCGCCGCTGTCGACAAGGTTGGTGGCCAAGATCGAGACCCTGTCCGCGATCGAGCACCTCGACGAGATCATCGCGGCGTCCGATGCGGTCATGGTCGCGCGCGGAGATCTCGGAATCGAATGCCCGCTGGAAGACGTACCGCACATGCAGAAGCGGATCGTCAGAGTGTGCGTCGAGGCGGGCGTGCCGGTGATCACCGCCACGCAGATGATGGAGAGCATGATCACCGCTCCCTCGCCGACCAGAGCGGAGGTCAGCGACGTCGCCAATGCCGTGTTCGACGGGACTGATGCACTGATGCTGTCGGCGGAGACCGCAATCGGCGTCGACCCGGTCAACGTGGTTCGAACCATGGCGCGAGTTGCCGAACGCGCCGAACGGGACGCGGATTACGCGCACTGGGCCGACCACCTCGGACGGCTGCAGCGCACGAGCTTTCCGGAAGGGCCAGACCGAATCACGATGGCCATCACCCACGCGGCGGGGCTGGCCGCCAGCGACGCGGGCGCAGAGGCGATCCTGTGTTGCACACGTTCGGGCCGCACCGCCCTGGCAATGGCAAGGTTTCGCCCGGCAGCACAGTTGATCGGGCTGTCGCCCGATCCCGGCACAGTCCGCGCGCTCGCCCTGTCCTGGGGCGTGCGGTCGCTGCAGGTCGAGACCTACACGACTACCGACGAGCTCGTCTGGTTCGCCGTCGAGTCGGCTGTGCAGCATGGCCTGATCAGCTCTGGTCAGATTGTGCTCGTGCTCGCAGGGGCGCCCGACCGTGCCAGCGGCGCGTCGACCGATGTCTTGCGCATCGTGCGCGTTACGTGAGTGCGTTGTGGAACGAAGAGGCAGGTGACGCAGCGGATCCCCTCGTCGTCGTGATCCACGGTTCAATGGATCGCTCGGCAGGGATGTCGAAGCTGAGCCGCCGCCTCGACGGCGAATTCCGGGTCCTGCGTTATGACCGGCGTGGCTACGGCCGGTCGTTCCCCCACCCTGGTCCGTTCATGATGGGTCACCAGGTCGACGACCTTCTCGGTCTCCTTGCCGGCCGTCGGGCGGTTCTGATCGGCCACAGCTACGGCGGGAACGTCGCATTGACAACCGCGGATCACCATCCCCAACTCGTCGCCGGTGTCGCTGTCTACGAGACCCCGTTGTCGTGGGAGCCGTGGTGGCCGGGCACCACGGCGGGCTCGATTGCCGTTGCCGAAGCAGGACAACCGCGTGAAGCGGGAGAGCGGTTCTTGCGCCGCATGCTCGGCGATCACCGGTGGGATGCGCTGCCTGAGCGCACGAAGGAGATCCGCCGAGCCGAGGGCGTGGCCATGGTCGAGGAGTTGGCGGACCTGCGCAGGCACCAGCCCTGGGTGGCTGACCACGTGATGGCTCCCGTCATCACCGCCTTCGGCAGCCTCGGCCCCCCTCATCATCGTGAGGGGATGACGTATGCCGCCGGTCTGCTCAACTGCCCGGTCGTCGAGTTGCCGGGTTGCCGCCACGACGCACCGCTGAGCTATCCCGACCTGTTCAGAGCGATGGTCGTCGATCCACTCCTGGCGATGGTCGGCCCGCCTTGGGCCACGCGCCTGACGGCTACGGAACCGACACAGGAGAGATATTGATGTCCGACCCGAGAAAGGAGCACGTCACCTTGGACGTGTCGTTGACGGCGCCGCGCGACCTGACCTTGGCGGCGCAATCCTGCAACGACGAACGTTGAGTCCAGACACCCAGTGCCATCCCACCGACGATCACGATCGTGAGCAGTTTGGCCGTGACGTTCTTGACCACGACCGCCATCACCAGCATCAGGGCCACGAGACCGACAGCCACCGCTATCCCGACATTCTTTGCCGTCTCCAAGGTGATTGCGATCATGATCGAACCGGTCATGATCCGAACCATAGGCCGTAGGGTGATCCCATGAGTGAGCACTCGATCTCGATGCACACGGCCGGGCCACCGCGCACTGTGCTCCCCGAAGAGTCCTCGTCGGTCCTCGAAGCCCTTCGCCAAGCACTGGCGGCGCCGATCGAGGATCGCCGCGATCGGGTTGCACGAGTCGTGGTGGAGAACCCGCGGTCGCTCAACGCCTGGGCGGCTCTCGGCAGCCTCGGACGCGACGAGATCGAGCGCTATGCCGCGTTCCGGGTGGGTTACCACCGCAGTCTCGACACCTTGCGCGCAAACGGGTGGCGCGGCTCCGGCTACGTCCGTTGGTCCGACGAGACGAATCGGGGCTTTTTGCGGTGTCTGCGTGGTCTGCAGCACATGGCGGCAGAGATCGGCGAAACCGACGAGGCCGAGCGCATCGCTCTTTTCATGCAGCAACTCGACCCCAGCGGCATCCCCGCCGAGGGTTGATGGCGTAATCTGGCTCATCATGACCATTTCCGAAGCGTCTGTCGACGAACTCGAATCGGCGCTGCGAGCCGGTGCCAAACTCGTCGATGTCCGTGAGCCAGACGAATACGAGGCTGGTCACGTGCCCGGTGCCGTGCTGGTTCCGCTGGGCAATGTTGCCGAGTCACTCGAATCGTTCAAAGCCGACGTGCCGACCTACGTGATCTGCAAAACCGGCGGGCGCAGCTACCGGGCGTGCGAGTTCCTCGCAGACAATGGCCTCGAGGGGATCAACGTCGAAGGCGGGACCATGGCGTGGATCATCAGCGGCCGGGCCACCGTGGCCGGGGACCAACCTGCGTGACGTATCGCTGGGTCGATTCACAGCTCGAGTTCGAGGCACTGGTCGATCGTCTCTCTGGGCAACCCCGGTACGCACTGGACACCGAGTTCCACCGGGAGCGCACGTACTACCCGAAGTTGGCGCTCATGCAGTTCGCCACGGACGACGAGACGACCCTCGTCGATCCATTGGCTGTCGATCTGTCCGCTCTCCGGGCCCTCTTCGAGAGCAATTCGGTAGCGGTGTTGCATGCCGCCCAACAGGATCTCGACGTGCTCACCCACGCCTGCGGCGCCGTTCCGGCACAGATGTACGACACCCAACTGGCGTCGGGTTTCCTCGGGTACAGCACCCCTTCACTGGTCTCGTTGTTGATGGCCGAGCTGAAGGTGTTGGCTGCCAAGGGTGACCGACTGACCGATTGGCTGCGCCGGCCGTTGATGCCCGAGCAGCTCGCCTACGCTGCGGCCGACGTCGACTATCTGCTGGCCTTGCAGGACCGGCTCGACAAGCAGCTCGCGGAGCTCGGCCGCACCGAATGGGTCGCCGAGGCCTGTGAAGAGCTGCGCCGGCGTCCGGCATCGGGAACCGATCCGAGTCAAGCCTGGTTGCGCATCAAGGACGTCCGCATGCTCAAGCCGCGCGCTCGCGGCGTCGCCAGGGCGATCTGCGAATGGCGCGAGCGCCGGGCGATGCTGGTCGACGTGCCGGTGCGTCAGATCCTTCCGGATCTGGCCGTATTGGGCATCGCCCAACGCCAGCCGAAGACCACGCACGACCTCGTCCAGGCTCGCGGCGTCGAGGAGCGTCACAGCAAGGGCAACCTCGGCAAGGAGATCCTCGACGCCGTTGCAACCGGGCAGCGCACGGATATCGAGCTTCCCGCCCCTGACGGCGAGGAGCTCGACCGGCAGCTGCGGCCTGCCGTCGCCCTGGTCTCGGCGTGGATGGCCGACCTGGCCCGCAAGCAGAGGGTCGACACCACCCTCCTCGCCACCCGCGCTGACCTGGTGTCGTTGTTGCGTGGCGATGCCGATGCCCGCCTGTTACAGGGCTGGCGTGCCGAGCTCGTGGGCGACGGTATTCAGCGCCTGGTGCAGGGCAAAGCCGGGCTGACCTTCGATGGGAGAGGTGGTCTCCGACTGATCGACGTGGGTACGACGCCGTCCGAGACCCCCGCGATTCCCGCCGAGCTCACTCCAGCTTTCGGAGTTTCACCCACAGCTGATCGAACGCCTGACTGACGTCGGCCGATCGAGCGCCGTACGAGTGGATGGGCCGCCGCTCGCCAATGGCCTGGTTGACGATGACTCGTTGTGGGACGGAGGGCTGCCAGATGGTCGTGCGACCGACGATGCGGGCCAACTCCTCGTAGCGGCGCTCGGCTTCGCCGCTGATCGCCGGGACCTTGTTGACGATCACACCGGCCAGTTCGAGGTCGCTGTTGTGTGTGTTCCAGACCTCGTCGATCGCATCGGCGACTGACCCGATCCCACGCAGGCCGAGGGCCGCCGGCTCGACGATTATCAGGGCCAGGTCGGCGGCGATCAGGCCGCTCATGGTCAAGTTGCCGAGCGAAGGCGGGCAATCGATCAACACGGCGTCGTACTCGTCGGCGACCTGGTGGAGCGCGCGGCGCAGGCGTTTCGGCTTGCCCGCCTCATGATCCTGCAGGCTTGGCGATGACGGCACGACGTCGACCTCGAGCCCCCAATGCGACATGAGCACGTTGAGCGGGGCCCGGCCGGGGCTGAGCACGTCGGCCGTGGAGGGTCGGTCATCGGACGGGTCGTGCCCGAGCACCCAGGTGCTCGATCCCTGGGGATCGAGATCGACCACCAGGACCCGTTGGCCCGCCTCGGCG
>JANMMQ010000055.1:0-2623 GCA_031373465.1 Ilumatobacteraceae bacterium
TCGACATGTCCGTGTTGATCGACGCCGACACGCTGCTCCACGGCGAACACCCCGACACAGTCATCGATTGCGGCGTCGCCGTCGATCTGCCCGTGGAAACGTTGCGACGCTGGGCCTGTATGGCTGAGATCACCCCGATCATCGTCGCCGCCGACGGCGTCTCGCTGTACATGGGCCGCGACTCGCGAGTTGCCAACCGCGAACAACGCCGGGCGCTACGCGCGATGTACCGCTGGTGTGCGATCCCCGGATGCCGCGTCGGGTTCGATCACTGCGACATCCACCACATCGTGTGGTACCGCAACCTCGGCAGGACAGACATCGACAACCTCATCCCGATCTGCAACAAACACCACCACCTCGCCCACGAAGGCGGCTGGACACTCGCCATCGATGCTCGCCGCAACCTCACCATCACCCACCCCAACGGAACCATCATGACCACCGGGCCACCCACCCGTACCCGATGAACCCGCGGGCGGCCGCCCTATGTATTCCGCTCGGGCACACCGACCACGGCGTACGCGGCCTTGGCGGCGACCAGCTCGACCAGTTCGACAGTGAGAGCAGCGAACTCTTCGGGACGCTCCCACGCGCTGAGATGATCCGCTTCCAATTCGCGCACGTCGGCGTGGAGTGCCTTGGCCAGGGCGTACTGCTTGCGCGGTCTCACCAAGTGGTCGCGTGTCGTGACCAACAAGGCGGCGGGCACATTCAGCTCGTTGACCCATTCCCTGGCGTCGTAGCGACTCAATGCCTGCCCTGCCTGCACGATGCTGACCGCGTCGTTTCGGCGCATCTCGCCGCTGAGCCACGGCGCATACGACTGCAACGAGTGTCGGGCGCCAAGGACTCGACGAATCCCATGGGTCAGCCATCGTTGGTAGGCGAACGATCGAAGCATGGGGCCGATGATCCGCGCTGTCTTCCAACGCACGCGATCGACGAACGATGAGCACCACTCGAGCGCCGTTGCCTGCATCACGAGCGCCTTGACGAGATGCGGGTGGCGCCGAGCCAGGAGCATCCCTACAGGACCTCCCATCGAGTAGCCGACCGCGATCACTTGTCCTACGCCGAGGGCGTCGATCAGAGCTGCTGCGTCGTCGGCGACATCTTCCAGTTCGAAATGGCAATCGAGGCGAAGGCCGCGGCCGTGCCCGCGAAAGTCGAAGGCGATGAACGAGCAACGCGCGGCCAGCGCCTCGTAAGCCGTGAAGAACTGCAGGTCACCACTGGCTGTCCACCCGTGCAGCAACAGCACCATCGGCGCCGCGGGATCGGGATGACGATGGAATCGGTAGAACAACTCGCCGCGACCCGGCGCGACGAGTGTGCGGCCTTCTGGCAGCCAAGGCACAACGGGGTCGATCGGGGGATTGGTCACGGATCAACGGTATCTGGGCGCGGGGGCCTACCAGGCCGAGCCGCGGGCGACACCCGTGAACTCTTGAAGCCGAACTCCGAGGGCGACAGCTCTGCGCAGAAGTGCCGGCGCGTCGAGTGTGCCCCCGCCGACAATGTGCAGCCCGGGTGCGATCGAGCCTGCCAGGCAAGCCTCGACGCATGCCGCCGTCACCGCTGCAGCGATATAGCCGGTGGGCCCGGAAGCACCGGCGATCACGGTCAGCCGAGCGCCGTCACGTTCGGCGCCACGAACCTCGACCCGTACAGCACCGAGGTCGCCCGCCGCGTGCGGCGGGGTCAGCATCGGTAACCGGGCGGTGAGGCGGTCCCGTCGTGTGCCCGAGACCCGCGCGCTGATGCGTGATGCAGTGGGGAAGATCCGATGCAACAGGAGCGGATCCGGCAACGCGGCGCGATAGCAGTCCTTTGCTCCAATGGGTTCCGGGAACCAATTGAGCTCGCGTCCGCTGCCGCCCGGTCGTTCGATCCATACGCCGTCGTGCCATCCGATCGCTGTTTCGCCGAGGGCGTTGTGGTGCTGTGCGGCGCATGCGGGGCCGGCCGTGCCGTGGGTTGCCACGTGGATCTCTTCGGCGACGTCCAACTGCCGCCACAGGTGATCGACCAGCAGGGTGGACAGGCCGGGGCTCATCGCTGCGCCGACGATCAGAACCGCGCTGCTCTTGCGGGCAAGACCATCGAGGTCGAGCAGATCGCGCAAGTCATTGATGTCGGCCGATGTCGACACGACCGATACACCGCCGACGAGGTATTCAGCGGCGAGCTCGGCGTGAGGGTGGGGGTGACACAGGGCGACGACGTCTGTGACTGCCAGGTCTGCCGCATGGGCGACGCTTATGGCGCCTCGAGGTGAGCCCGACACCGCTGGGTCGTAGATCGCCACGTTCGTCTCCTGACGCAGCAGGTACGTCCCGAGACGTCGTCCGGTGACTCCGTAGCCGACGACACCGACGATCGGTCCCCGCGCTTCGGACGAGGTCATGGTGACGGGGGCAGCTTGAGCTCGCGCCAGCCGCCCTCCTGCGGGGGAATGCCGCCCTTGCCGCGGACACGCAGCAGACCGGCAACTACGCCGGCAAGAGAGAGGGCCACAAAAGCGCGACGCAGTGCTTTCACTGTGGGGCTAGCTGGAATCGAACCAGCGACCTTCACATTATCAGTGTGACGCTCTAACCAACTGAGCTATAGCCCCGTC
>JANMMQ010000068.1:0-8795 GCA_031373465.1 Ilumatobacteraceae bacterium
GCGAGCGGGAATGTTCCGTCTGCCGGGTACACGGTCACATAGCCAGGGCCGGCCGCCGCGTCTGAGGTGAGGTTCATCAAGATCGCCGCGGCGCCGAGCGGCACGACGAATGACGGGCCCGCCAACGGCAGGGCGATGGTCGAGCCTCCGGGATGGATCGCGTGAGGCGCGATGCGACTGTCGTAGTACCGATCCGGGGGCACCGGGACGAACAGCCCCAAGTTCGTCGACGGGACCGTGGCATCAGTGATGTAGCCCATCACATCGACGACGATGTGAGATGAGTTGGAGGTGAACACGCTGATGGTTCCATCGGCACCGAGCGGAACGATGGCGTGCGTCGCCGCGCTTTCGTTGGTGACGTAGTTGACTGTCGATGTGCCTCCTGTTCCGTTTCCTGTCGGGATGGCTTGCAGGAATCCTGGGCCGCTCGCTTCGGTGGCGGTGACGTTGACGACCAGTGCCGAAACTCCCGAAGCGGGTATGCCGCTGGCGGCGGGAACCTCGACCCTGACCTTTTCGCCGATGGCCGGCTTGTGCGCGATCCAGCCGGTGGGAACCGGGCCCGCCTGCGCGGGTCGGGTGTCCAGCACGCGGCGAGGGTTGATCGGTACGAGGCGCCCAGCAGCGACGTCCGGCGAGGACGGGTCCACCGGCGTGAAGTAACCCATTGCGTCGACGATGATGTTGCCGCCGGTGGGGATGAAGATCGATATCGAGCCCTGGCCGATCGGGACGATCGCGAAGTTCGGGCGGATCTGTCCGGGCCCGGCGACGTTGATCGTCGAGAACCCGCCGACCGCGCCGCCGAGCGTCGGCAGGGCTTGAACGTAGAACGGGGCCAGCGCATCGGTCGATGTGACGTTGATCGCGATCGACGTGGCCGTCGGAGGTATGACGCCGGACGCGGCAATCGGCAGGTCGAGGATGGCGAATTGAGGGAACGGCCCCAGAAGGTTGCTCGGACCGATGAAGTTCGTCGGTCGCGTGTCCAGCAAGCGAACGGGTGCGCCGAGTGCCGTGAACGAGCTCGGCTGAGAGTTGATGGCCGTTGGGGGTGTGGCCGGTAGCCGGATCTCGCCAGCGCCGTACGCGTTGTCGGGGCCGATGGATCCGAGGTCGACGACGAGGTGCCTGGTGAGCGCGGCCAACGGCATGCCTGCGACGGCGAGCCCCTGCCCGAGGAGGAGGGCTGCCATTCCTGCAGCTGCTGGTGACGCCGCGCTGGTGCCGTTGAAGCAGTTGGGAGAAGGGTAAATGGTGCTCTTCACGCACGACGGGGCGGAGACATCGGGCTTCACGCGCCCGTCGTTGGTAGGCCCCTGCGAGGAGTAGAAGGCGATGCCGCTGGAATCGTTGGCGGGATCGATCGCGCCGACCGCAATGAGAGACGGGTTGCGCGAATCCACAACGGGCTTGGCCGCACTGAACGCCGCGCTGCTTCGACCGGTCTCGATGAGGCCGTAGAAGGTGGCCACCTCGATGGTGTCGGGCTGGGACGGCGAGTAGTGGGCGTTGGCATGAATACGAAGGAAGAGAGCTTGACCTGGTCCACCGACGTTGAACGATGCGTCGACCGCTTCCAGCGGGGGAGCCCCGGCTGTCTGGCTGGCGTCGAGGACCGTCATGAGCGTTGCAGAGCCCTCGCTGGTGCCCTGCCATACCTCGACCGAGTAGTCCGTGACCTCGCCGGTCGGCAGGTACCAGTCGTTTGCCCAGCGGATCCCGTCGAAGGCGACGCCGCCGTTCTGTGGGTCGATGCGCAACATCGTGTCGACGTTCGGCCCGTTCAAGAAGTCGACGTATCCGTTGCTGTCGACGCCTTCCGAGTAGCGGCCGTACCCGAACGCGGCGTCGTTGCCACCGGAGTTGAACCATGTGATGCCGCGGGCCGCGGCGTAGTCGACGACAGCGTCGAGGGGGCCTGTGCCGTCACCCGGACCGTCGTACGGCGCGCCGAGCGAGCGGGTGATGATGTGTACGCCGTTGAGCACGAACCAGTCGATCGCGGCCTGGGTTTCGGCGGTCGTGGTGGTCGTCGCGACAAAGAGCTCCGATCCCGGGGCCATGTCCTTGACGATCTCGGCGACGGCCACACCGTGGCGATCTCCCATCGCCGAGTTGATCTGACCGTTGAGGCAGAGGCCTTGCGTGTGGTCGGGGCAGAACTGATGAGCTGGGTCGGGCACCGGGCCGTTCTCGTTCGTGTTCCACACTCGAAGGTCGAAGAAGTCGATGATGCCGACGCGCACGTTGCCGGTGATGCCCGCTTGTTGCCACGCGCCGGCGTTGGTCAGTTGGACTTCGTCGCCGACGACCGCACCGGTTCCAACAGATTCCTCGCGCGGCAGCCGATTGATGCGAACGGGGCGCTGCACGTACTGCACCGGTTCGACGGTCGAGAGTTGATCCACTGCTCCAGCCGGCATGAGGGCCTGGACCAAGTGACCCTCGACCGAGCCGGTCACAGTGCCGCCGAGGTTGTTGACCGCACGCTCGACGGGATCATTTTCACTCGTGAGGATCTCGACCGCTATCAGAGGATCGCGTCGTCCTTGTTCGCGCTGGGCCACGGCACGGTCGACCTCTGTACGAAGTTGTGGATCGGTGCTGGCCGCGACGGGTCGACGCGGTACTTCCGCGGAGGCTCGTTGAACCGGGCCTGTGCCGAGGACCGCAGTCAACAGAGAGATTGCAGCGAGTGGAAGAACCGCACCCAGCGTTCGTCGTGTCATCCGCTCCCTATCGTCGCTTGCGTCGCCGGCGGCTCGGCAACGGTTCAGATCTCGGCTGCGCCGGAGCGATGACGGACAGGCCGTCGTCGACAGGCACGATGATGCCCTCGTGATCGATGTCGACCGGCTCGTCGGCTGCGGCCATCACGATGGGCGCTTCCTCTTTCGGTTTGCGCCCGAGCGCCTGGTCGAGGCCGAACATCCCTGCAGCAACGATCGCGCCTGCGGCCCCGTGGCGGCGGCGTGCGGTTCGTACCGGATCGAACGATTGCAGCGGTTCGATTGCTGCGTCGTCGTCGGGCGCGGCCATGGTCCCACGATACCGGGAGCATGCCGCGCCGCTCCGGGGACCTGGGACTACCATGCGGCTGTGCCCGAGGGGGAAGCGATTCACCGCACGGCCGCTGCGTTGCGAACGGCCCTGGTAGGTAGGGCTGTGCTGTCCTTCGAGGCACCTCACCTCGACGGGCCTATGCCGGCGGCAGGCCGGGTGATCGAGTTCGTCGAGAGCCACGGCTGGCAACTCGACATGGTCTGGGACGATGGATTGGTCCTGCACACCAACGTGTTGTTGGGCGGAGTGTGGCACCTGTACCGCACGGGTGAGCGCTGGCGGAAGCCGTCGACGCACCTACGCGTCGGCATCACCGTCGACGGCTTCTCGGCGGTCTGTTTCCGAGCCCGTACCGTCGAGACGTACCGCGAGTACGACACCCATCGCCATCCGGGTTTCGGTCGGCCAGGCCCGGATCTGTGCGTTCCTGAACCTGATCTCGAGGCGGCGATCGAGGCGTTGTGCGAGTACGGCGATCTCGATGCACCGATCGCCGAGGCCTTGTTGGATCAGCAGGTCGCGTGCGGCATCGGCAACGTGTTCCGAAGCGAGAGCCTGTGGGTGTGTGGGCAGCACCCGTTCGCCCCTGTGTCGATGCTGGGGCGTGCCGACATGGAGCGGATCGTGAGCACGGCAACCAGGGTTCTGCACGCGCATCTGTACGCCGCTGCCGACCAGGCCGAAGACCAACGCACGAGTCTCGCTGTCTACGGTCGTAACGGCCAACGATGCCCGCGGTGCGGCGACACGATCGAGGTCAGGCGACTCGGTGAACAGGCCAGACTGCTGTATTGGTGCCCCGGATGTCAGACGCAGCGCGGACCGCGTGCGTCGCCGCAACCCGACGAGCAACGTCCCATGGATCCGCATCCCGCCGCTGCAAAGTTCCTGTCCGAACTGCCCTGGCGCCGCCGCGAAGCAGGTTGAGCGTCAGCGCGCGCCGGCGGGCAGGTTGTCGATCAGCTCGAGCCAGCCGGCCTCCAACTGCGTCGGCTGATCGAATGCAGGGTGCGGCCTGCCGATGAGGTGCTGGTAGGCGTTGGTCGAAAGCGCGATCGCGATGACGTCGCCGACATCGAGTGCTCTCACGACAGCAGCCTCGATCGACAGCGTGGCTTGCGTCTTGTCGTCAAGCTGAGCGTGCGCACTGGCCGCGCCCACATAGGCGAACACTTCGTCCAGATAGGTGGCGCCCGCCGCCTGGGCCACTTCGGCGGCGTGCTCCAAAGCTTCGGCAGGTGACCCGACGGTTGCGAACAGCAGGGCGGCCGCGGCATTGGTGAAGGGATGGTCAACCGCCATCGGCTCGAGCTTGGCGAAAGCCACCATCGCTTCGTCGACACGGCCGAGCTGTAACAGACCCACCAGCCGGGCAACGTGCGGCTCGAACGCCGCACCGTTCATGATCTCGTCCGTCACGCCAAGAGCTCGTTCGGCGATGGCCACGGCGGTGGCACCGTCACCGCGATGCATCGCCGCGCCGGCCACCGCCATCAGCGGAAACGGTCCCTGCACCGACGTCTCGGCAAGCGTCATCAACTCTTCCGTCGTGCGTTGCGCGGCGCCTGCCTGCCCGAGGGCGATCTGGGCGCGTAGCAACGGCGCCGTTGCCTGCATCAACCCGAACTTGTCGTTGAGCTTCTTGAACCGGGACCGCGCTTGATCGGCGAGGTCGGCCGCTTCTCCGAGGTCGCCCTGCCACAACCGCAAGTCGGCGAGCAAGGTCTGCATCATGCCGACTGCCCACTCGTCGCCGCGTTGGTCGGCCTCGCGTATGACCAACTCGGCCAGCGCCTCGGCTTCGGCGAAGTGACGTTCGAAGAACTCGACGAAGGCCAGCAGACCGAACGCCCACCCGACTCCGTTGCGATCGCCGAGCTTGTCGAGCGCATCGGCAGCGTGGTTGAGCCGGTCGCGCGCCAATGCCATGTCGCCGGAGAGGAACGAGATCCATGCTCGGTGCTGCTCGAGCCAGGCCAGCCCGCGCTGATCGTCGAGCAAGCGATAGAGGGTGTCTGCCTCGCCGAAGAACCATTCGGCGTCAACCAGTGATCCACCGAACAACTCGATGAAGCCCCGCGCCCGCAGGGCCCGAGCCAGTCGATCCGGGCGGTCCACGGTTCGCAGCAGATCGACGGCCTGGCCGAGCTCCAGTCGAGCTTCTTCGATCCTGCTGGCGGCGTGGTGCATGGTCCCGAGCAGGCGGTGGGCGTCGCCTTCCGCTGCTACGTCGCCGCGCTGCGCTGCGCTGGCCAGAGCGCTGTCGAGATCTGATCGCGCGGCATCGAACTCTCGCAACTCGAGCAGGGCGCCTGCCCTGATGAGCTGCAGCTGCACCCGACGCTCCTCGTGCTGGGCTCCTGCCGGCAACAACTCCAACGCTCTGGTCGAGTGGCGAATGGCAACACGCATGCTGCCGTTGTCGTCGGCGCGTTCTGCGGCCTTGGTGAGGAGGTCGACGGCATCGGCGGCGATGGTCGGCACGACGCCGGTGACTGGTCCGAGCTCTTTGACGAGCTCTGCCGCGGTTGCTGTGTGGTGGGCCCGATCATCGAGGCCCGCGGGGAAGTTGGCCATCGCTTTGGCAACACCCGCGTGTCGCCGGGCTCGCACGGCTTTTGTCAGCGTCTGGTACGCGGCGTCGCGCACCGAATCGCTGCGGAACTCCCATCGGCGGCCATGCACCTCCAGCAGCCCGAGGTCGTCGAGCTCGCGGAGATTGGCGGGGTCGAAGTTCTGGCCGATCTCGTCGGCAAACGTCTGCAACGAGGCGATCGCTCCCGCGGTGCCGAGCGTCGCCGCGTTCTCGATGATCTGGCGTTGATCGGGGGTCAGTTGGTCGAGGCGGGCGATGATCAATGCCCTCAAGGAGTTCGGCAACTCGCGGATTCCACCACCGGCCGCGGCCAGTGCTGCCAACTCGTGCAGGAACAGCGGGTTACCTCCGCTGCGCTCGTACAGCGCGGTGAGCAACTTCGGATCGGCGCACTGGTCCGCGAGCAGTTGAGCGGCGAGCTCTTCGGTTGCAGACTGGCCGAGCGGTTGCAGGTTCAACGACACCACTGTCGCCCGCTCGTTGTGCGGCGGCCAGGCGACCTCACTGCCGGGGCGCATCGCGGTGATCAAGGCGAACGGATGGCGGCTGAGCGATGTGACGAGATGATCAAGCAGACCGATCAATGCAGAGTCGGCCCAGTGAAGATCGTTGATCGACAGCACGACAGGACGCTCCTGGGAGCGCAGCTCGAGCACACGAGTGACCGCGCGATGTATCGACGCGCGCGCTGCCGGCGTCTCGAGCTTGTCGATGGACGACGAGTGTCCCAGCAGATGGACGAACACGTCGACCATCCTCTCGACCTCGGCCTCGTCGACGGTTTTCAGCAGCTGCGTGGCGCGCTCGCGTGCGACTCGGCGGATGTCGTCGATCGGCAGCGTCGGGTCGAGATCGAGGTATCGACACAGCGCACTGGCGATGGGGAACCACACGTTGGCTTCGCCGTACGGTACGCACGCGCCTTCGAGAACCGCTGCGTCGACCGAGTTGTGGAGATGGTCGATCAGCTCATCGGCCAACCGCGATTTGCCGACTCCGTTCTCGCCGGAGATCGCCAGCAGGACGCTGCGATTGGCAATGCCGACGAGGTCGAGCGCAGCGCGACCGATGGCCATCTCGGGTTCGCGACCGACCAATGGTCCGTTGCGCCCGCGACGCGACCTGCTGCCGGGCGGTGCCGTGGCTTCGACGGCGAGCCACGCCATGACCGGTTGATCGCGTCCTCTGGCGTCGAGCTCGCCGGCAGCCTCGAATCGGATGGCCTGTGACGCCAGCGCATGGGTGCTGAGCCCGACCAGGATCCCGCCCGGAGGAGCCGCGCTCTGCAGACGCGACGCCGTGTTGACGACGTCGCCCATAGCGGTGTACTCGGTACCGGCCAGCGTTCCGACGAGCACCTCACCGGTGTTGATGCCGACCCGCATCTTGATCCCGGCGCTGCCGGAAAGCCCGGAGGTACCAACGAAGTTGGCCAGGGTCGCCTGCATCCGCAATGCAGCGCGCACGGCACGCTCCGCGTCGTCTTCGTGCGCGACAGGTGCGCCGAACAGGGCCAGGATCCCGTCGCCGAGGATCTTGTCGACACGGCCGCCGAACGACGTGATGTCGTCGACGAGGAGCTGGAAGCACGAGTCGATCAGGCGTTTCACGGCCTCCGGGTCGCGGTGCTCGGCCAAGGTCGTGAACCCGACGAGGTCGGCGAAGAGGACGGTGGTGATGCGTCGTTCCTCGGTCTGGGTGGCCGTGATCGCGTATCCGCACGAGGAGCAGAACCTGGCATTTGCCGGAATCTGAGTCGCGCAGGACGGACACACCATGAATCACTGAGCGTAGGACAGATCGGGCCAATGGCGGACGTCGAATGGGCGCCGGGGGCTCCGTCTCGGACGAACGTCACGTAATCACCGCACGCGCGCCACCGTCAGTGTTGATACAACTAGACGCCATGACTGAGACATTGACGCCGACTACAGCCGCGGGCGCGGTGGACGCATCGAAGATCTACGGCGAGGGCGACAGCGAGGTGCGCGCCCTCGACGGCGTCACTGTGGCATTCGAGGCCGGCAGGTTCACCGCAATCATGGGGCCCTCCGGCTCGGGGAAGAGCACCCTGATGCACTGCCTGGCCGGGCTAGATTCACTGACCTCAGGCGCCGTCTACATCGGCGACATATACCTCGCCGCCCTCAACGACAAGGCCCTGACGGTCCTGCGCCGAACCGCGGTCGGGTTCATCTTCCAGGCATACAACCTGGTACCCACGTTGAACGCCTATGAGAACATCACACTTCCGCTGCTGCTGGGCGGCACGGACGGCGACAAGGAATGGATCGACAAGGTCATCGACACCGTCGGACTCCGTGACCGGTTGAAGCACAGGCCGAGCGAGCTCAGCGGCGGCCAGCAGCAGCGAGTCGCGGTTGCTCGTGCCCTGGCCAGCAAACCGACGATCATCTTCGCCGACGAGCCGACCGGCAACCTCGACAGCCGGGCGGGCGCCGAGATCCTGGAGTTCATGCGCCGCGCTGTCAGCGATCTCGGTCAGACCATCGTGATGGTGACCCACGATCCCAACGCGGCCAGCTACGCCGATCGGGTCATCTTCCTCGCTGACGGCAAGGTTGTCGACGACATCGCCGACCCCACCGCAGATCTGGTACTCGACCGGATGAAGCGTTTCGGAGACTGAGGAAATGTTCAAACTTGCTCTGAAAGGCGTCATGGCTCGCAAGGGTCGCCTGCTGCTCACGTCGCTCGCGGTCATCTTGGGCACGTCGTTCCTGGCAGGTACCTTCATCTTCTCCGACACGCTCAGCAAGTCGTTCAAGGACCTGTTCGCCACCGTGTTCGAAGACACCGACGCCTACGTCCGCTCGTCCGTTGTGATCGAGGGCGATTTCGGCGCAGAAGACCGTCAGCGCATCCCCGATTCGCTGACCGCTGAGGTCGGCAAAGTCCCCGGCGTCAAAACCGCCGCCAGCAGTGTGCTCGGATTCGCCCGAGTCATCGGCAAGGACGGCAAGCCGGTAGGAACGGAAGGAAACGGCCCGCCGAACTTCGGGTCGTCGATCGCCTCTGAAGGCGAGGCGTTCTGGAAGATCAGCGACGGTCGGCTGCCTGCCAACGACGGCGAGGTCGCGCTCGACAGCAGCACCGCCGACAAGGCCAA
>JANMMQ010000091.1:0-2583 GCA_031373465.1 Ilumatobacteraceae bacterium
AGGGCAGCGGTCGGCTCGTCGAACATCAGCACTTCGGGGTTCATGACGAGCACCGATGCGATCGCGACGCGCTTCTTCTGTCCACCCGATAGTTGATACGGCGCCCTGTCGGCGAGATGGGCGATGTCGAGCATCTCCAGGGTGTCATCGACGCGGCGGGCGACCTCGTCGCCTGGCATACCCATGTTCAGAGGTCCGAACGCGATCTCGTCACGAACGTTCGGGGAGAAGACCTGGGCGTCAGAGTTCTGGAACACGAACCCGACGCGCGACCGGAAGGCTTCGGAGAACTGTTGGTCCTCGAGTTTCTGCTCGGTGACAGCTGCGCCGAACGCGTTGAACGTGCCGCTATCGGGGAACACGAGGCCATCGAGCACTTTGAGCAAGGTCGACTTGCCACACCCATTCGCGCCGAGCAGCGCGACCTTCTCACCGCGGCGGACCGCCAGCGAGACATCGGCGAGTGCAGGGAACCGTTCGAGATACGCGTATGACACGTCCTTGACGGCGAAGATCTCGTCGTCGCCCCTTGAGCGAGAGTCAACGGCCGATGGCATGATCCCACCCCATCACGAGTGCGGCTGCGACGACGCAACCAGCCATCCAGCACAGATCGTGCGCACGCAATCGGAACCTGTTGATCGTCCGTGGGTTGCCGTTGTAACCGCGAGCGATCATCGCCGAGTAGACCTCCTCCGACAAGGCGTGGGCCTTGCCGAACAGCGCACCCGCGGATGCCCCGACGAACGCCCGGCCTGCGACCACGTCGGTGTCGCGCCCGACCATGCGCGACTTGCGCGCCGTGTACATGTCGGTGACCGAGTCGAGCAGGTGGAAGAGGTAGCGGTAGGCCATGCCGGTAACGAGAATGAACATCCGAGGCACGCGCAGCGCCCGTAACGCCGCGAGCAGTTCGACCCACGGCGTGGTCAGCGTGAGCAGTACAACCAGCGAGATCGAGGTGGCCACGCGAGTGACGATCAACGCCGCCGACCACAGGCCTTCACTGGTGAGGCCGACACGATGGCCGAACCAATGGCCGAGCGGGACGACGATGTGGCCGTGGGTGATGAAGCTGAAGGCTGCCGGCAGGACGATCACTCCCGTGAAGATCGGGATGAACAGCCAGACCCGCTTGACGAAGAAACCGACCGACAACTTCGACCTGGCCGCCAGCGCCAGCGTGGCGAGGTACATCACCAGCAGAACCGGGATGTGATGGACGAGGCTGGCGACGATCAGCAGACCGACGAGCGACACGATCTTGACCCTGGGGTCGATGCGTTGCAGCAGCCCGCCGCCTGCCGCGGTGTCTTCGGCGAACATCGTCTTGCGCAACAGCGATGCCGAACCCGCAATGGTCTTGTCGGCGAAGTTGGCTTTCTTGCGCTTGCCCACGCAACTGCACGGGCACAAGCCGACCTCATTGTCGATCAGCCACGCCGGCGTCGAGGTTGCAGTCACGAACCAACCTCGGCGACGTCAGATTCTTGCGTGCCGCGGGCCTTGATCACACGTACCGCCGCGAACACAGCGACGATGGTGACGCCGATGATGACGGTCCCGAGCCCGGCCGACACGAGGTATCCGGCGACCGGATGTTTGTCGTCGGTGAAGGTGTAGCTGTCGAACAGTGCGTTGTGCCAGAAACCGGCGTAGTGCCGCAATCCCGTTGGCACGGTGCTCAACCCGTACTTCTGCAGGTTCAGATCGTTGGGCGCGTCCTCACCGAACGCGGTGCCGGGAGCAACGAGGCCGAGTGGTGTGAGGACGACCATCGCGCCGAGGCCAACCAGCGCCCATCGCCAGCCGATGCTGCGCGTCGGTATCAGCTCGGCATCGGTCTCGGCCACAGCGGCGTGATTGATCCGCATGATCGGCAGGTTGGCGCGCTGGAGGTACGCGATCACACCCGCGGTGAGGACGAACTCGACGCCGCCAGCGATCGTCAGGTGCGCCAGCGCCATCGTCGGGATGGTCTGGCTGAGGTGGAACGGCGCGTACAAGGGTGACCCGTCCGCAGCCTTGAACAACGTTGGTTGCAGACCGAACTCGATCGCGGTGCAGAGCGCGGCGACGTTCAGCCCGACGAAGCCACCGAGGCCCGCGGCGAAGGGGCGTCGGGGCGATGTCAAAGACGCACGCCTGGCAATGAGTCGGTACACCGCGTAGCCGACAATCGGCATCACCACCGCCATGTTGAAGCAGTTGGCTCCGTAGGCCAGGACACCGCCGTCACCGAAGAAGAGAGCCTGAATAAGCAGGGCGATGCTGACTGCGATGACGGCCGCCCACGGCCCCAGCAGCACAGCGATCAGCACTGCGCCAACGGCGTGCGCCGTGGTGCCGTCAGGAATCGGAACGTTGAACATCATCACCAGGAACGAGTACGCAGCGCCTATCGCGACCAACGGGACGTAGCGGTTGCGGACGACTTTTCTGACCCGTCGGCCGGCGGTCAACCACGCAGGCACGGAGGCCGCGTAGAAGGTGGCGCAGGTTGCCGGACTCAGGTACCCGTCGGGAATGTGCATCCTGCGACCCCCTTTCGTCACGTCCTGTTCGGCGCTGTGCCGAGAATAG
>JANMMQ010000117.1:0-3896 GCA_031373465.1 Ilumatobacteraceae bacterium
TCTTTCAGGCGCGGTGCGTCGGCTGCGGTGACAGCAACTTCGTAGCCGGCTTCGCGCATGGCCGGGACAGCTTGGATGTGATCCCAGTGCCCGTGGGTCTCCAACACCCTGCGCACGCCGAGGCGCTGGCACAGATCGAGCAGCTGCTCGTGCTCGTTGGCGGCGTCGATGAGCACGGCCTCGCCAGTCTCCCGGCAGCGCAACACGAACACGTTGTTCTCGTACGGCCCGACAACAACACGGTGGATCTCGAGACGGCTGTCGGCCCAGTGAACGGTGGTCATGACAGCCGACGATAGCGAGAACGCGTGTCGCTACGCTTCGCTGATGCCTGCGACCGACCCTTCGTTGTGGACGACAATCGAACAAGCTGCGGCAATTCGCGCTGGCGAGCTCGGCAGTGTCGAGTTGCTCGACGCTCAAGTCGCCAGGATCGAGCGTCTGAATCCGAAGGTGAACGCAGTCTGCACCCTGTCGATCGAGGAAGCTCGCCGGAGCGCTGTCGCCGCAGACGAAGCGACGACCAAGGGACGATCATCAGGTCTGTTGCACGGGGTCCCCGTCACCATCAAAGACGCGATCGCGACTGCGGGTATCCGCTCGACGGGCGGGGCGCCAGAGCTCTTGGAACACATCCCGGAACAGGACGCTGAAGTGGTGTCGGCGGTCCGCCGCGCCGGCGCGATCGTGTTCGGCAAGACCAACGTCCCGCTGTGGTCGGGCGATTTTCAGACGTTCAACGACATGTTCGGAACGACCAACAACCCGTGGGATCTCAGCCGAGTTCCGGGTGGATCGTCGGGCGGCGCGGCCGCGGCCGTCGCCTGCGGCATGACGAGTTTCGAGATCGGCACCGACATCGGTGGGTCCGTGCGCGTGCCGTCGGCGTTCTGCGGCGTGTTCGGCCACAAGCCGTCGTTCGGCGTCATCCCTACGCTCGGTTATCTCGACGAGCCAGGCGGCGGGCTGACGGAGAGCGATGTCAACGTGTTCGGGCCGATCACGCGCAGCGCCGACGACCTCGCGCTGTTGCTCGGCATCCTGGCCGGCCCCACACCCGACCGCGCCGCAGCTTGGCGTCTCGACCTGCCGAGGCCTGACATTAGGGACCTTCGGGCGCTACGCGTCGCTGCCTGGTTCGACGAGCCCTCGATCGCGATGGACAACGAGATGATCAACGTGCTCGACGGTGTCGCAAGCTCTCTGGAGGCTGTCGGCGTTTCTGTCGATCGTTCCGTCCGTCCGAAGATCGATTTCACCGAGTCGTGGAAGCGGGGAGCTTGGCTCATCGGCGCTGCCGTAGGCGTCAGTGAGGGCAACCGAACCATCAGCCACACCGACTGGTTGTTCGCCGACCGGCAACGAGCCCGCCAACGACAGCAGTGGGCGAGCTTCTTCGAAGACGTCGACGTCATGCTGTGCCCGATCACCTCGACACCGGCGTTCCCGCATCAACAGGAAGGAACGTGGGCGGACCGCGACTTCCTGATCAACGGCGAGACGGTGCCCTACTACACGCTCGAGGCCTGGCCGGCACTGATCGGGTCCGTGTACCTCCCGTCGACCTCGGCTCCTGTCGGTCGCACGGCCGGCGGTCTCCCCGTCGGAGTACAGGTGGTTTCGCCGTTCTTGTACGACTACCGCTCGATCGCCGTAGCCGGGCTGATCACCGATCTCGTCGGCGGCTACGCCGTGCCGCCGATCGCCCTCTGAACGACCGGGATCACGTCCGATCCGAATACCTCGATCGAGCGCATCGCAACATCATGAGGCATGTCGGCCAAGCGCATGAAGCAGGATAGGTGCGACAACGAAAGCGTGGCGGCCTCCTCGATGATCCGCTCCGCAACCTGCGACGCGGAACCGATCAGAGCGCCGGCCTCGATGTCGTCGAGTGACGGTTCGTTGTCGAGCGCAGGTCTCTCCAGGTACGCACCAGTCATCAGCGGATGTTCGCGGCGAAGGTTGCCCGCCATGCGGGCGACGTTACGCACCTGCTCTGCAGCGGCACGCCGCTCGTTGGCGTCGTCACTGACGAAGACGTAGCGCTGCACGGCGAACGGCATCGACGGGCCATAGACCTCGGCATAGGCATCGTGCATCCGCTTGGCGACCGATAGCGGTTGAACACCTGGCGTCACGAATGGAGTGGCGCCGCGAGCCGCAACGGTCTCCATGACAACCGGGTTGGATCCGACGACGAATGTGGGTATCGAGTCCTGCGCCGGCGTCACGGCGACATCGACGTCAGCCGACACGAAGCTGCCGTGGTGCTGCATGCGGCCGGTCGTGGCCTGATCGATGAGATCCCACGCCTCGAGGCCGCGCTGATAGCGCTCGGCGACTGGAATTCCGAATTTGATGAACTCGCGAGGCTGGTACCCGAAGCCGAGACCCAGGACCAATCGTCCGGCTGTGACCGCGTCGGCCAGGCACACATCCTCGGCCAGCCGCATGGGCTCGTAGAACGGCAACACGATCACGGCGGGGCCCAGTCGAATGCGAGTGGTGGCCGCTGCCATGTGGGAGACGATCAGCAAGGGCGAGCTGATGATGGAGTAGTTGGAGAAGTGGTGCTCGGCGAACCAGGCGATGTCGAAGTCGAGCGCTTCGGCCAACTGCACCTCCCGTCGAGTTTCGGCCAGCAGCGCCGCTGTGTCGCCGCGCGGGGTGGACAACGTGGTCAGGTTGAAGAGGCCGAAGTCCACCCGGTCACCGTAGTGATTCAGGTCGAGGTGACGTCAAAGCCCATGGACATCGCCACCGGTATCTGCGCCGGATCGAATGTCACGAACCGCACCGGCCGGGGCAGGCGGTCGGCAGCAGCGAGATGTATCGCGTCGGCCAGACGAAGAGGTTGCTCGCGCATCAGCGCACCAGCGCGGTCGAGGCATCGTTGGTCGACCGGCACCACCGCAACGCGATCCCATGAGAGCCGTACGAGATCCTCGAGGTCGGATCGCAGCACGGCTTCTTCGATGACCCGGTCTACGAGCGCCAATGACTCCATCAGTGTCAAACCACTGCTGCACCAATCCGGGTCGGTGCGCAAGGCCTCGAGCACAACACCTCGCGACGCGCCGTCGAGGTGCAACGCGACGAGCGCGCTCGTATCGAGGTAGACCGTCAACCGCGTATCTCCCGTAGCAGCCGATCGAGGCGCACGTTGGCCCACGTCGACACCGTTCCATCCGCGACGAGACCATCGGATCGGCGTGGGGCGATCAATGCACCCGAGGCGATCAACGACGAGAGTTGTGCATCGCCCACCCGGTCTTCGCTCGACGCGAGTGGGGTGAGGGCAGCGGCGGGGGAGCCACCGATCGAGATGACCGTCGTCTCGCCGCCCGCTGCCCGGCGAACGTGTGCGGCGAGGTCGGCACGCAGCTGGCGAATCCCGATCATGTGTACAGCAGTGTACACCTGACGCCTGGCGCGCCCGGGCCGCACTCCGGCACACTTCGCCGCATGAACTTTGCTTTCACCGAGGAACAAGAAGAGCTGCGCAAGACGGTCCGTTCGTTTCTGGAGGCCAAGAGCCCGGAGAGCGCGGTCCGCGAGCAGATGGAGACCGAGAACGGTTTCGATCCGGCGGTCTGGAGCCAGATGGCCGAGCAGATGGGCCTGCAGGGCCTGCACATCCCCGAGGAGTACGGCGGCTCGGGATACACCTACGTCGAGCTCGGCATCGTGTTGGAAGAGATGGGCCGCGCCCTGCTGTGCGCACCGTTCTTCTCATCGGTCGTGCTGGCCGCCAACACGTTGCTGCACAGTGGCGACGACTCGGCGATGAAGACCCACCTGCCGGGAATCGCCAGCGGCGAGACGAAGGCAACGCTCGCGTTCACCGAGCCTTCGGGAAAGTGGGACGAAGCCGGCATCACGATGGAGGCATC
>JANMMQ010000131.1:0-8201 GCA_031373465.1 Ilumatobacteraceae bacterium
GGTGTTGGTGGCTCGCCGGCGCCACCCCCTGGGCCCTGAGCACCGGCGGCGGGCGCGCCGCCGGGACCATATTGCGGCGGTCGACGGGAATCGAGCCCCGCTTGCTCGACGTTGAAGTGCGGATGCCGGCCAGAGCGACCGTGACTACGAACTAGCGCCGAATGCCCGGTATGTGCGCTTCGCGCAAGGGGCACTTGACCGTGTTTGCCCGTGTGGGCAGGCTGGGTTGGTGAGTTCTCCGTCGGCGTCGGGACCGGTTGACCCGGTGGCCGTGATGCTCGACGGTTTCCTCGCCGACGTTCACCTCGACGAGTTGCGTGCTCGTGTCGGCGAGTCGGTTGGTTTCGGCTCGAATCGTGAGGCACGAGGGCTGTTGGACCTGGCCGCGTTGGCGTTCTTGGTATGTGGCGCGACATCGGCAGATCCGTTGGAGTTCGATGAGCTCGAGCCCCGCTATCTGCCCGAGTCGCCCGTGCGAGGGAACGTGGCGCATCAGAAGCGCCGGTACGCGCTGACCGCCGCGATCTTGATCGCCTCGGGTGTCGAACCGGAAGACACCTCGTGGTGGAAGGCGGACGACTTGTGGTCGTACGCGTTCGACGCGGTCGTGGTGTTCGTGCGGGCGGCGTCGGAACGTCGACAGATGCCGGTGGCGGCGATCTGCACCGCGCTGCGCGACGACACCTGACGCACGCACCACCTCTTGCCTTCGACGGGGCGGTGGTGTCGCGTTGATCGGCTTCCCACTTGTTTCACCGTTTGGAGGCTCTGTCATGTCCGACTCGACCGGGGTGCTCGTTCGCACCCGTGACGATGATCTGTTCACCAACCCCGAAGCCCTCGCGCTGACCGGGTTCCTTGCCGGCTACTCCGGGCTCACCCGCGAGGCCTACGCGCTCGATCTTCGCTTGTATGCGGCGTGGGTCACCGACGCCAAGATGCGCCTGTTCGAGGTCCGTCGGGCGCACATCGAAGCGTTCGCCGTGACATGGAAGCCCACGGCCGGGCGAGGGCGACGATCGCCCGCCGCCTGGGCACCATCGTGTGCTTCTACCGGTACGCCGAACAAGAAGGCCTGATCGAACACTCGCCGGCGGTGCACGTGCGGCGTCCGAAGATGGACTACGAGTCCCACGCCATCGGGCTGGACCGCAACGAGATCGGAGCGATGCTCGTCGCTGCCGGTCTCGCCGGTGCCCGCGATCACGCCCTGATCTCGCTGTTGGCGTTGAACGGGTTGCGCGTGTCCGAAGCCATCGGTGCACGGATCGAGGACCTCGCCCTCGAACGCGGCCATCGGACACTGACTGTTCTGCGCAAGGGCGGAAAGACCGTCACCATGCCCCTCGCGCCCCGCACGGCGAGGGCGATCGATCTCGTCGTCGGTGAACGGTTCGAGGGCACCATCCTCTACGGCAACGACGGCGGACTTCTCGACCGGCACGCCGCCGCCCGAATCGTCCGGCGCATCGCCAAGGCCGCCGGGATCAACAAACACATCGGCCCGCACACCTTGCGCCACGGGTTCATCACCGCCGCCCTCGACGCCGGTGTCCCACTGCGCGATGTCCAAGAAGCCGCGTCGCACGCCGACCCCAGGACCACGATGCGCTACGACCGAGCACGCGTTTCGCTCGACCGGCACGCCACCTACATCGTGTCCACATTCATCGCCGGCGCCGCCCGCTGAACCCAGGGCCGCACATATCACGCGACCAGAACCACTTGCGCGAAGCGCACATACCGGGCATTCGGCGCTACTTCTCGTTGCTCCGAGTGTTACCGACCATCGGAGTGTCTGCAGCCACCCCGGGGTGTCCGGAAACACTCCGCTGGGCAGCAACCACACTGAATTGCTGCTCGCCGCTAACCCTCCGTCGTTTGTGTCAGCACATAGGACGACAGTCGTTCAATCAGCTGACACAAATAACACCACGCATATCTGCCGATCTGCGCTAGGCGCCTGGCAACTCAGTCGAGCGTCACTGGGCAACGATTGGATCGATACCGTAGGTGTTGCGAGGTAGTCAAACCCGATTCGAGTGAGCGTTAGTGCCTTGTGACGTCATCACAGCCGCCACTGAGAGGCAGGCGAGCCGTCCAAGGTTTTCTCGTGGCCGCATCGTTGGCAGCGGAAGATCTTCCCTCGCTCGTCGTCGTTCTTGCGGATCGGCGCACGCTCTGCCTTGTAGCGATGACCGAGGATCGTGCACATCCATCTCTTCGACAAAATGCTGCCTCCGATCGGTCCGTTGCGGACCCTGATGGGCGTCGGGTCGCGTGGAGACGTCGCAGCCATGATGCGACGCCTACATCTGCGATGGTAGACCGGTATACGGAACTGGCGGACTGGACGGGCTGGGCGCACGAATGGGTGGACAGGAGACCACGTCAGCGGGCTGGGACGGACTCAGCGGAGGGTTCTCTTCACGTTGCCAAGGTGAGGGTCGCGGGTTCGAATCCCGTCGTCCGCTCTCTTGTGTCGTCCGCTCCGACACCGTCGTCCGCTCCTCTGCGCCCACTCGGTGAATGCCAACGCGGGGACTCACTGGGCGATGTCGAAGATTACGGCCAGCATCTCTCTGAGTTGCGAGAGCGTCGCAGGACCGACGTTGCCGATCGCGTCGCCCAGCCGGGCAGGCGACACCGACCGAACATGTTGGCACTGGCCCGCCGAGGGCCGATCCAAACCCGAGCTGGGGTGTGGCTCGATCACGATTTCTGATGCGAAGCCCCGAAGCGTCGACGTCAACGGAATGACGTGGACGACCGAGGGCGATCCGTCGAGAATGGCCTGCGCGGTGACAACCACCGTTGGATGACGAAAGCCGGCTTCACGCCCCGCTGGCGTACCGAGCTCGACAAAGACGACGTCACCCGAGTTCAGCATCGAGCCAGGCGCTCTCGACCTCGGTCAGCTCGGCAGTCAGTTGACGGCCGATGACGTCTTGACGTAGCCGACGAACTGCGATGGTCACTGTCTGGCCGACCGTGCTGCCAAGGTCCTCAGCAAGTCGCTTGAGTTCTCTATGGGTCGACGCATCGATGCGAACACTGGTCGTTTGCATGCAAGTCATGCTACCAGATTGCATGCACGCCTCCTGATAAATGAATCGGTCAGACCTCGATGGCGAACAGTCTCCAGGTACCGGGTACTCCTTTGAGGTTGTGGTCGCCGGCTTCCGAGAAGCCGAAGCCGGATCCAGCGACAAGATCCTTCACGGTGGAGGACACGAGCACCTGGCCCGGCTTGGCGATCGCCGCAACGCGAGCTCCGACGTGGACCGCTATACCTCCAATATCGTCTCCCCGCAGCTCCACTTCTCCGCAGTGCAATCCCGCTCGAATGTCGATCCCCAATGACCGAACGTCGTCGCGAATCGCACGAGCGCAGCGGATTGCACGTCCCGGACCGTCGAAGGTTGCCAAGACACCGTCACCGGTCGTCTTGACACATCGCCCGCGGAAGCGGTCGATGTGATTTCGGGCGAGCTGGTCGTGGCTGTCCAGTACAGCCCGCCAGGCGTGGTCCCCGACGGTCACGGCCCGCTCCGTCGAACCGACGATGTCTGTGAACAGCACCGTGGCGAGCACGCGGTCTCGATTGGGGACGGGACGAACGCCCGTCAAGAACTCTTCGATCTCGTCAACGATCGCGTCTGGATCGCCGAGAAACGGGATGTGGTCGTCGCCTGGCAATTCCACGAAGGTCGCTGTCGGGATTCGTCTTGCGATCTCGCGGCCTTGGCCGACATCGACGATCCGGTCACCGGTGCGGTGAATCACGAGCGTCGGCACTTGGATGTTCGGCAAGACCTGCCGGACGTCGACCTGCGCGAGGATCTCGGCAAGCTCACGCCACGCGCCAGGAGAGGCACCAAGTCGCTCGAAGCGGGCCCACCAACGCTTGAACCGCTCGTCGTGGCTTGGCCCCTGTAGGTCAAGGTTCTTGGCGGTGCCCATCTCCTGCGTGAAGCGTTCGTAGAACAGCTCCTGCTCCTGCTCCGTGCGACCGAATGCCCAGTCGGCAGAACGGAGAGTCCTGGCGAAGGGTGCGTACAGCACGAGCGCCTGGGTTCTCTCCGGAAAGCTGGCCGCGAACAGCATCGTCATCGCACTTCCTCGGGCTCCGCCGAAGATGACCGCGGTACTCGACTGCGCGGCGTCTATCACCGCTCCTACGTCGTCTACTTGAAGCTCCAGAGTGGGCCGCTCGGCTCCGCGATCGGACAGGCCGACGCCGCGCATGTCGAACAGAATCAATCGAGAGAACGCCGCCAGCCTGTACAGGTAACGCGACCATTCGGGCCACTCCCACATGATTTCCAGGTTTGACCAAATCCCAGGCGTGTAGACCAGATCCACCGGTCCGTCACCGACCACCTGGTAGGCGATGTGGACATCGCCGCTCTTGGCATACAGGATCTCGGGGACATCAAGCACGCCGCCGAGGGTAGTGACTGGGCCGGATCTCGCGGTGTAACTACACGGGTGACCTCTCCTGTGAACTCCCGAATGCGTTGGACTCGTCGCTCATCGATGCACCCTTGCCACTACTCCCCGAGGCTCCTTCGACGCAACATGACGACGGGTCAACGGGCGATGGCGACCGCGGTTGTGTTGTCGCTCAACGGGCATCGCGACAACGGCGAGGGCGCACCCATCTATCAGTTGTCGTTCTGTCGCGCTGTTGTTGACGTGAACCAGTCGGTGAGGAGGTCATGCTCGGCCGGCGATAGTGCAAGCGTCATCGCCTCTGCGACGTGGGCCAGCGCTGGTGCGGTGCGTGATGGGCCGACCACCGCCGCAACGCAGTCCGGGTGTCGCATGACCCAGGCGAGGGCGAGCGCCGCCGTGCTCACTCCCCGGGCCTCGGCGTCGGCGCGCAGTCGGTCGATGGCGTCGTGGACGGCCCCGGTGAGCAGCTCGTCGTAGCCCTCGGGTCGCAGCGAGAGCCGTGTGCCGTCCGGGAACGGCTCGCCCCGACGGTACTTCCCGGTGAGCACTCCTCCGGCCAACGGCGAGAACGGGGTGTAACCAAGGCCGCGCTCCCGGCAGATGGCCCTCACCTCCGAGTCGTCGTCGGGACTGAGCAGGCTGAAGGCGTTCTGCACCCACCCGAATCCCGCAACACCGAGGCGGTCGGCGGCGTCGAGCGCGTCCCGTAACTGGTCGGGGTCGACGTTGCAGCACCCGACGTGGCCGACTAGGCCGGCGTCCTGAACGGAGGCGAAGCCCTCCAGCGTGGACTCGATTGGTGTGGAGTCGTCGCGTGCGTGGGCGAGGTAGAACATGACGGCCCCGACCCCGAGTCGTTCGAGGCTGGTGCGCAGCTTCGCCTCGATGTATGGTCGGTCGAACTTCGACTCGTGGTCGCCGTCCGCGGATGGGGGTGCCACCTTGGTGGCCAGGCGTACCCTCGAGGTGATCTCGGCGGGGCGTCGGCGCAACCATTCACCGATCATGCGCTCGCTCGCCCCGGCGGCGTACCGCTCGGCTGTGTCGAACACATCGATGCCGACGGCAACGGCGTCGTCCATGGCAGCGAAGGCGGCTTCCTCGTCGAGGCCCCGGCCGATGAGAGCTGTTGCTCCGCCGATGCCACCGAACGTGCCGCAGCCGAGGAAGGCGCTCGGGATGACGATCCCGGTGCGGCCGAGCACGGTCGTCGACATGTATTCCCCCGTTCGTTGAGACGACATTGTCGCAGGGCGTCCCGGCACGCGCCAGCGTTCGGTTCTGCGATCGAAAGCGCCCAAAGGCTCGGAGCGAGGCGGTCGCCCTTCGCTGTGTAACTACACGAGTGCTCTATTCCGCCGACTGCCCTTACAAGGCATAGGTCGCGGGTTCGAATCCCGTCCTCCAACACCGTCCTCCGACACCGTCGTCCGCTCCGACACCGTCGTCCGCTCTGAGAGTTTGCCCTGGTCAGCGGCTCGTTTGACAGCTTGCTTGGGGGACTGCGGTCGTGTGGCTGTGCCCATGGTCTGCCCATGGTTTGCCCATGGTCGCCGTACCGTTCGCTGATGACTGGATCATTGCGACAACGCGGCCCTGACACGTGGGAACTGCGTGTCTATCTCGGTGTGGACCGAGACAGTGGTCGTGAACGATGGGCGACCGAGACCGTCAACGGCTCACGCCGCCACGCCACCACCCGACTCGGCGAGTTCGTCGAAGATGCCGGATATGCCCGGCTAACCGGGGCAAGGAAGCGCAGCGCGTTGTAGCCGAGCGCGGCGATCACGGCAACTGGGTCCGGCTCGTCATGGAGCAGCCGGGTTCTGACGGCCATGATAAAGACACCCGGAGCAGTCACCCCACCCTCGCCGAACAGTTCGTTGGCCACTGCGTCGTCGAGGTGAAACGGCTGCGGATCCCAACGGCGAGCGAACTCGACCATCTCGTCGCGCTCGACCACGAAGGTCGACCCCATCACGACGTCACCTGGCTGAAGGTCCTCGAAGTACCGCACCGCTGCTCCTGACTCATCGACCGTCCAGGCGACGCCAGGTCGACGACCCGACAAGCACCGCACACGTACTCGCCATCTCGATCGGCGGTTGACCGATGCACCTCAGATCGACAGGGCGGTCTCGGGGCAAGCTCGCTCGTCATCGCTGTCACGGATACACGCGACACGCGCCCGGCATCATTCGTCGTGGAGGAGTGGCAGTCGTCTGACGCGGATGCGTTCGTCGGTGCTCACGGCTACGGCGCCGGAGGTGAGGTCGTCGGCGAGGTCGTCGAGGTGTTCGAGAATGACCGCGACCTGTTGTTCTGCGGTTCGGTGGTGGCGGCTTCGGAACAGGATGACCGAGGGCGACTTCTGTCGGGCGAGCGCGAGGAGCGCTCCGAAGTCTGTATCGCCAGAGATGACGATCCTCTGTTCGTCGCGTGCCATGTCGAGGAGGACGTCATCGTCTGCATGCTGCAGTCCGCGCTCGAGGGTGTGGACAGCGTCGTGGCCTGCTTCGCGCAGCAGTTGAGCAAGTCGCGGTGATCGGTTCTGGTCGACGAGGAACTTCACGCCGTGGGTTGTAGCGGTATCTCGCGATCAGCGACGGCATCGGCAGCGAAGCGCAACGCTGCTGAAACGTCGTCAAGTTCCAATGGCGGAAGTTCGGCGACGATCTCGTCGGGTGTCATGCCGTCAGCGATCATCCCGACAACGGTGGCGACCGGAATGCGTAGCCCGCGGATGCACGGCACGCCACCCATTTGGCGCGGGTTGACGGTGATGCGATCCATCACGCCATCGTATCCGTGTGCTCGGTAGCAAGCAGCCGCTTTCGTTGGCGGGGCGATGGTAGACCGGTATACGGAATGGGCGGACTGGACGGACGAATGGGCGGGCAGAAGACCACGTCAGCGGGCTGGGCGGACTGGACGGACGGTTCTCTTCACGTTGCCAAGGCATAGGTCGCGGGTTCGAATCCCGTCCTCCGACACCGTCGTCCGCTCCATTGAAGCCCTGGTCAGGGGTCCTGAGGTCGCCGTCGGTCGGCTGCAGGTTGCCCATCATGCCCGTCGGATTGCCCATCTATTTTGGGGCGGTTTGGGGCGGGATCTGCCGATGATCCTGTCGTGGAAGGCTCGATCCGCCAGCGCAGCGCCGGTTCGTTCGAGCTGCGCGTCTTCATCGGGCTCGATCCCGACACGCACCGGCTGCGTTACCGGTCGATGACGGTGCGCGCCAACCGGGCGGAGGCCGACCGAGAGCTGGCGGCGATGGTCGCAGCGGTTCGCGCCGAACGTGAGGTCGGGGTGCGCTCGACGGTCGGTGAACTACTTGAGGCCTGGTACGCGATCGCCTCCACCGGTTGGGCGCCGACCACAATTCGTCAGACCCGATCGGTGCTCGATCGCTACCTTCACCCGCACCTCGGTGATCTCGCGGTCGGCGAGATCACCCCTTCACGGATCGACGCCGTCTATGCCACCCTTCGACGCTGCGGTGGAGTGCGACATCAGCCGCTGTCGGCGGGAACGATCGCTCGCGTCCACGTCGTGCTGCGTTCTGCGTTCGCCCAGTCGATGCGTTGGGGCTGAACGTGGGACAACCCCGTCGAACGCGCCCACCGAATCATCGCCACCAGTGCCGAGCTCCGTCCGCCGACTCCGTACGAACTGTGCCGCCTTCTCGATTTTGTCCGTGAACGCGACGAGGCGATGCACGCCTTCTTGTTCCTCGCTGCCCT
>JANMMQ010000135.1:0-2475 GCA_031373465.1 Ilumatobacteraceae bacterium
GGCAAGTACATCGAGCCGACTCTTGATGCCACCACGGCAGCCGCTCAGGGAACCACGATCAAGGACGACCTGACGTTCTTCCTCGGTTGGGCCGACGGCGACAAGGCTTATCCGATCGCTGCGCAGACATGGATCATCGCCTACACGAAGCAGGCGGATCCTGCCAAGGCCGAAGCCCTGCGCGGATTTCTGACGTACCTCCTCACCGACGCCCAAAAGACGGCACCGGACATCGACTATGCACCACTTCCTGCTGACCTGCAGGCGAAAGCGCTGACCAACATCGCCAAGATCGGCGCCTGACCGACCGAGCCTGGGTAGCGGCCTACGTTTAGTGACCAAACCGAACGGGTACGCGGACGACCAAGGAGGAGAATGTACGAATCGCCGGCTGATCTGGCGGATCTGCGACCGAGGCGACAAATTCTCGACCGTCTCTTCAAGGGCTCGACTCTTGCATCCGGAGCCGTGATCCTGATCGTTCTCGTCCTCATCGCCTGGACCATCAGCGGTAAGTCGTTGCCCGTGTTCAGGCACGAGGGCATCCACTTCTTCACGGAGCGCCGCTGGGCACCCACGAAAGAGATCTACGGAGCACTCAGCTTCATATACGGAACGGGAGTCACGGCCCTCATCGCGGTCTTGATCTCCATTCCGGTCAGCATCGGCATTGCCCTGTTCACGACCCAGGTTGCGCCCGCACGGTTGAAGAAGTGGCTCGTCTCGCTCACTGATCTGCTTGCGGTCGTACCCTCGGTCGTTTTCGGGCTCTGGGGCATCATCTTTCTCGCCCCGAAGCTCGCCGGCGCCTACAAGGTGGTCAGCGGTTGGTTCCACGGCTGGCCGGTGCTCGGCGACATCTTCGGGCCTACGGGCGCCGGCCGCACGTTCATGACCGCCGGCCTGATCCTGTCGGTGATGATCACGCCGATCATCACGTCGATCGCTCGTGAGGTGATCGAGACCACCCCGCAGACAGACCGGGACGGAGCATTGGCGCTCGGCGCAACGCGGTGGGAGATGATCACCGGCGCCGTCTTGCCGCACTCGATGACGGGGATCGTCGGCGCCGTGATGCTCGGCCTCGGTCGAGCGATGGGCGAGACCATCGCCGTTGCCCTCGTGATCGGGTCCTCACCGACGATCACCGCCAACCTGTTCTCGTCCGGCGATTCGTTGCCATCGGTGATCGCCTTTCAGTGGGGCGAGGCCACCACCGAGGTGAAGCGCAGCGCGCTGATCGCCATGGGCCTGACTCTGTTCATCCTGACCATCGTCGTCAACCTCACCGCGACAGCCGTGGTCGGTCGGGCGACACGTCGAGTGCAGGGGGCATAGGCATGGCAGTCGTTGCAGCAGAACTGCCCACCGAATCCCCCGCGCTGGCAGCAGATCTGTCGGGCATTTCAGGAAAGCGGCGAACGAAGAACTACGTCATGACCGCGCTGATGGCGTCGGCAGTCGTCGTCGTCGGCTTCGTACTGGTATTGGTGCTGGCCACAGTCGCTGCGAAGGGCTGGTCGATCGTGTCTGGCGCATTCCCCAAGTGGTTCACGAAGGACATCCAGCTGTCGCCGCGCAGGCCAGGCCCGGGCATGAAGGCCGCTGTCATCGGAACGTGCATCATCACGCTCACAGCCACCGCTATCGCGGTGCCTCTTGGCATCGCCGGAGCGGTCTATCTCAACGAGTACGGACGCACAAGCCTGTTTGCTCGGGTGCTGCGATTCCTGGCCAACGTCATGGCCGGCGTCCCGTCGATCGTGATGGGTCTGTTCATCTACGTCTTCTGGGTCGTGCCGCGAGGGATCAATGGACTCAACGGGTTCAGTGGCAGCCTGGCCTTGGCGTGCCTGATGCTGCCGATCGTCGTGAGATCATCGGAAGAGATGTTGCGCCTCGTGCCGCAGAACCTGCGCGATGCAAGTTACGCGCTTGGTGGAAGCACCAGCCGCACAACACTTCGGGTGGTGCTGCCGACGGCGGCCCCCGGCGTAATCAGCGGATGCCTGTTGGCCATCGCCCGCGCCGCCGGCGAAACCGCACCGTTGATCTTCACGATCGGCGCGGCCAAGGCGACCAACTGGAACGTTTTCAACGGAACGAACACGTCGCTGTCGATGCAGATCTATGGAAACGCGAAGGAAAGCTTCGTGACAGCCCAGCAACGAGCCTGGGGAGCGGCGCTGACGCTGATCGCCTTGGCGTTCATTTTCACGGTGGCAGCACGACTGCTCTCCGCACGCCTGGCCAGGACGAGGTAGAACTATGACCGAACAGATCGCCCAAGACCAGCTCGAGCCCTCCGGGGAGAGAGAGCAAGTGATGACCGAGACCAGCGAGACCTCCACCAACGCCACGGTCGAGGAACCAGCGACGTCCAACGCGGTGTTCGATGTCGACGACCTCGCCGTGTACTACGGCACGTTCAAGGCCGTCCGCGATGCGACACTCAGGGTCAGGCCCCACGAGATC
>JANMMQ010000163.1:0-5793 GCA_031373465.1 Ilumatobacteraceae bacterium
AGCCGCTCGAGAGATCATCGACGACGTCGACCTTGTTGCCTTCGGCGAGGAGTCGATCGACCAGATGAGAACCGAGAAACCCGGCGCCACCGATGATCAGGATGTTCACGTCGAGTCGATAGGAGGTCGGCTGTCGCCCGATACGTGTTCGCCCGGCATGACCTGGCCATGCAAGCCGAGCACGCATTGCTGCACGTTGGCCCCGTGGCCGATCCTGCCCATCACCACTGAGTTTGCCACCACGGCGCCTTCTCCGACGACGGCGCCCGGCAACAGCACCGACTCCGTGATCGTTGCATTCGCTCCCACGATCGCTCCGTCGGACACGACGCTGCACGTGATGGCTGCGGATGCGTCGACTTGCGCGCCGTCGTGAACTCCGACAGATACCTCTGCCTGACGCGTGCCGCGAAGGAGATCGAGGTTGGCCTGCAGGAAGAGCGCGGGGTTGCCGGCGTCGAGCCAGTAGTCGTCGGTGGCCATCGCGAACAGGCGACCACCGAGCACAACGGCGGGGAAGGTCTCTCTCTCGATCGATACCCGGCGTCCGCCCGGGATGCGTTCCAGCACCGAGGGCTCGAGCACGTAGGTGCCGCCGTTGATCTGGTTGCTCGGCGCGGTGCCGGGCGCAGGTTTCTCGACGAACCGCTCGACCCGTCCGTCGGCATCCAGCGCGACCACGCCGAACGACGACGGATCCTCAACACCGATCAGGTGGATCGTTGCCTCGGCAGCGTGCCCGCGGTGGAAGTCGACCAGTGCAGCAATGTCTAGATCGGTCAGCACATCACCGTTGGCGACGACGAAGGTCTCGTCGATCCCGCTGAACTCCGCAGCGAACTTGATCGCGCCTGCCGTGTCGAGAGGTTCCGGCTCGACTGCGTAGTGCAGGGTCACACCGTTGCATTGGCCGGAGGGGAACGCCTCGATGAATGGCTCCGGCTTGAACCCCAATGCCAGTGTCACGTCGGTGACGCCGCCCCTCGCAAGGTTGTTGACCAGACGTTCGATGATCGGCACGTGCCCGACCGGAAGCATCGGTTTTGGGGTGGTCAGCGTGAGGGGCCGAAGTCGAGTTCCGAAGCCGCCAACGAGGACGACCGCGCGCATCAGCCGCCTGTCGTCGTTGTGGACGCGATGGTGGTCGAGGCGGTGACTGTCGAGCCGGAGGGTGGAGTGGTGGTGGTGACAGCGCTGGTGTCACCTGGGGCAGTCGTGTTGCCGGTCGGCGACGACGTGGTCGACGCGCCTGCAACGGTCGTGGTCGAGGCGATCACTGCGCCACCGTCAGCGGCACCGAGCGTCGGTAGCTGCGATGCCCAATCGGGCATCGGGATGTCGGTGCCCTTCGGAACGACGGCGACGACGAACACCATGCCGTCGTTGGTGATGCGAATGTTGTTGAAATCCGTGACGACGTCGTGGTGGGTGTTCGGGTCGTTGAAGTGGTCCCAGACCCTGACGATGAGCTGAGTGGGCTTGTCATTGCACTTGGTGTCTTTGGTCGCCCACTTCTCACCGCCCTGCTCTTTGGGCATGACCATTTCGGTGTCGGTCAGTTTGATGTTGTACGAGTCGAGGAAGACGCCCAGCTTGGCGCGGTTGCCGGACGATTTCGACGAGGCAGGGTGGTAGTGGATGATGCCGTCGCCGTGGCTGTGGATGCCGAGGATCTTGAACTTGTCGTTGAGGAGAACCTCGTTACCGGCCGAGTCGATGCCCTTGTCTTCGAGCGTGCCGATGATCTTCGGCTGGAAGGTGTCGCAGATGTAGATGCCGAAGGCGCCGTGCCAGTGCGAGTCGATGTTGACTCCGTCGTTGACCCGCGGGACCCCGGATCCACTGGTGGGACGGGTCTGGCGCCCGTAGACGATGGCGAGCAGCCCGAGCACGACCACGAGGGCGACAGCGATGGGGAAAATAGAGCCGCCCTGGAAGCGAACCTTCTTGCCCTTGCCCTTCGAGGCGAGTCTGGCAACTTTTTTGGCGGATGATGACGGAGCCACGAGGATGCGAGGCTATCGCCTCCCCGAATCAAAACAGGGTCACCGGTCTTGGTTCAGCTCGACTATCAGCTCCGCATATGCCCTGGCGACGGCCGCTGGTGAGGCGATGTTCTCTACCCATCGCCGTCCACGAACGGCCATCGCCGCGCACTCGGCGGGCGCGTCGACCATGCTCTGCAAGGCGCCCCGGAACGCCACGAGATCGTCGGGCGCTACGGACAATCCGGCGCCGGACTCGGCGAGGATCCGCGGCACCTCGGTGCCCTCGTCGACGGACGCCAGAACGGGACGTCCGGCCGCAAGTGTCGAATAGGTCTTCGACGGAACACTGACGCGGCCGAGCCCGCTCCGCAGTGGTACGAGGTGGATGTCGCCGGTTGCAAGCACCTCGGGCAGTCGCTGCGCCGGCTGATAGCCGGAGAATCGAACGTTGCTCAGGCCGTCGGCTTGGGCCTGCAGCGATCGACGCGCCGCTCCGTCGCCGTTGATCAGAAACGTCACCGAGGGCATCGCCCGCGCGGCCTCGACGACCATGTCGAGGGACTGCGAGAAGCCGACGTTGCCCGCGTACAGGACCACTGTCTCCGGACCGATGCCGAGCTCGTCGCGCAACGGAGTCAGGCGATCTTGCGGGCGGATGAAGTCTGTGTCGACGAAGTTCGGGATCACCCGGATGTCGGCCTGCTTCGAGGCGGGCACCTTCGCCTTCACGTTGTCGGCCAAGTCGATGCTGAGCACCGTCACCGCGGCAGCACGCGCGTAACTGACTCGCTCCAGCCACTTCGCCATGGCGATCACCCGGTTGTTCGTGATCGCACCGGTCTGCACCGCCGCATCGGGAAACACATCCTGGATGTTGAAGATCAGCGGGCCGCGCCGGATGAGATGTGTCACCCAACCGGTCAGCCCCATCGTCAGCGGCGGGGACATGGCAATCACGGCATCGACCCGACCACCACGCAGCGACGCGAGCCCGGCGAGGGCGCCGAACCCGGCGAAGCCCGCGGCGCGACGCGCAATGTTTCGCTTGTCTGCCCCGGGGAACGGATTCACCCTCGTGATCGAGCCCCACTCGGTGGGCTCACGCCGCATCCACTTACTGCCCCCTTTACCGGCCCACCCACTTTCGATCGCGTGTCCGCGATACCAGGGCAGTGCAGTGACAACGTGCAACTCGTGACCCAGTGCAGCGAGCTCGACGACGATCCTGGTCATCACGTCACCTGTCGGCGCGGTGTCGGGGGCGAAGTGCGGACACAGCACAGCGATGCGCAGGTGCTGCGGCTTCATGACCGGTCCAAGGCAGCCGCGTACACGGCAGCCAACGCAGCACCGGATGCGCGAGCGGTGAACGCCTCGGCGCGGCACAAGCCGGCGTCGATCATCGCGCTGTGATCGGCCGCCACTCGATCGAGCGCGTCTGCCCATGCCGCGGTCGTCAACGGGAGGACCAGACCGGCACCGTCGAGAACCGCCGGTATGCACGTCGAATCGGACGCGATGACGGGGCAACCCAGCGCCATGGCCTCGATCAGCGGAGCGCCGAACCCCTCGTACTGGCTCGGGAAGACCATCGCGTCTGCCATCCTCAGCAGGCCGTTGCGATCCGCCACCGAAACCCGTCCGACCCGGCGGATGCGCGGATCCGTCGCAGCCGTGACGTCCGCCTCGGCCGCGCCACGGCCTCCGGTCAACACCAGACGAAGGTCCGGGTCGCGCCACGATTCGGCCATCAACTCGATGAGGAACCGATGGTTCTTGTGCTGATGTGTGACTGCCGGGTACACGATCACTGGCCCGTCGCCCAGCGCGTACCGCTGCCGCAACTCCGCCTCGCCGGTGAGCTCTGTCAGCAGATCCGGTTCGAAGCCGTGCGGCACGACCCGCACATCGGACCGAGCTTTCGCGTATGCCTCGATCACCGAATCGCGCACGTAGTCGCTGGGCACGGCAACGATTCGGGCCCGTCGCACGGAGCGACCGATCATCGATGCGAGGTAGGCCCGCTTCGTTCGACTGAAGTACTCCGGATACTTCCGGTACTGGAGATCATGAATCGTGAGCACGTATGGACGGGTGGCGCCGAGCGGTGCCGTGCCTCCGCCGTGGTGACGAAGGTCGGCGCGGGATGCCTGTTGCCTGAACCATCTGATCTCACCGGCCATGCGCCGGGAGCGGGAGGAGCCATCGAACGGTGCGACCACAACCGGAAAGAGCCCGGCCAACTGAGGATGTGCTTGCGCGAACCCGTCGACGACGTACAACGTTGGGCGCAGCTGCGGTTCCGCGTCTGCGAGGCCGATCAGCTGTCGAACGAGGTACTCCTCGGATCCGCCGACGTCGCCGGGCACGCACCAGAGCAGATTGACGGCAACAGCCGATGCCGACATCAGCAGAGCTCCCGATATGCATCTGCAGTCAAGCGCGCTGTCTCGCGCCACGTGGCTCGATCGGCTCGGGCAACCCCCTGTGCTGCCAGCGTCTCGCGGCGAGCGCCGGCCTCCCCGATCCCCCTGGCGATGTCGTCGGGATCGAGGGGATCGACGAGCACTGCTGCGCCGCCGGCTGCCTCTTCCGTCGCAGTTCCGCGGCTGGTGACAACCGGCGTGCCCTGGGCCATGGCCTCGAGAACCGGCAGGCCGTAGCCCTCGCGTTCGCTCGGATAGCAGAAGACCTCGGCGCCCGCGTACAGCCCTGCGAGATCAGGTGCGGGAACGAAGCCGATGAAGCGGACGGCGGCGGCCGAGTCGACGTCGACGTCACCCCAGCCCTCGGCGCCGGCGACCACCAACGGAAGTGGATCGTCGAGTCGCGCTATCGCAGCAACCAGTCCGCGCAGGTTCTTGCGTGGTTCGACAGTCCCGACGAAGAGCAGGTATCGAGGCGGGAGCCCGTACAGCGCAGTGACCCTGGCCGACTCGGCGCGGTCGACCTTGGCGACATCTACCCCGAGCGGGACGAGGCGTAGGCGTTCGCCCGGCAGGCCGGCGGCCACGCAGTCGTCCATGGTCGCCAGGCTGCTGCACAGGATCAGATCAGCCCGACGTCGAATCTGATCCAGACTGCGCCGGAAGATCTTGTTGCCGCGTCGGGTGAACTGCGAGGGGTCGTGCAGGAACGCGAGGTCGTGCACCGTGACCACCATCGGCGCATCCGTTGCACATGGGATCAAGGTCGTCGCATGAGCCACGTCGACGGGCCCGGTGGCGCGCTCGACCTTTGGCCAGTTCCGACGAAGCCACAGATCGTAGAGAAGCGGTCCGCCGATGGGGAGATGAGCGATCGGTACGGCCGGAGACCACGGCTCGCTCGGCACATGACGATGACGACCGGCAACGCCGAGCAGCGTCACGTCCTCTTCGGCCGACATCGCCTCAGCGATCCGCATAGCCGCCACACCGGTGCCGCCGGGCACGCGGTGCCAGCATTGTTCCAGTGTGTAGGCGACGCGCACGGCCCCAATCATGCCCGCGCGGCCGGCGATCGGCACAGCGTCGTCATCCAACCTGGAATCCAACCCCGGGATACCTCTGGCTCGTCTCTGTCGAACTGTGGTCTACGCTTTTCGGATGCAAACGCAGTTGCCTCCCAGCGCATTGCAACGTGACCGGCGGTTCCATCGCATCTCGACCGAGGAGCGCTTCGCCGATCGGAGGCCCAACGATCTCGGCCAGGACCGTCGCATGGATCCCGAATCGGCGGAATCGTTCGACCGGGCGCGGCGACAGATGCACGGGATCTTCGTGGGCGAGATCCAAGCCCTCGAGGGCGCCGGCCGCACAGCCTT
>JANMMQ010000205.1:0-1687 GCA_031373465.1 Ilumatobacteraceae bacterium
ACCGCCGGCGATGGCCTTGGCCGCCTGCGCGGCGTCTCCCAGCGGGCGGATCGCCCGCTTTGCGGCGATCATCCCCGTCACGGCTCCGGCGAGCGTCGTGATCAGCCCGCCGAACAACAGGCTGAGGCCGACGTTGCGCAACGTCGTGTTGGCATCGGCGAGGTCGGCGAACTCGAAGTAGGCCGCATTCGAGGACTCCAGGGGAATGCCGATGACCAACGTCGGCACCTTCTCGAACTTGATGATCATTCGGGCAGGAACGCGATCTCCGATCACTTTTGCCTGCATCGAAGCGGGGATCACGGCAGGGGTGAACTTGGCCGAGTGCGAATCCCATGCGCCATCGATGTTGATCGCCGCTTGGGCGACTCCGACTTGTTGCAGACGAGCGATGATCGCGTTGGCACTGGTGTTGCCGGCGCTGATCTCGCGTTGGGCCACGCGCGCATTGCGGTAGGCCAGTTCGGTGCTGGATTGTTCGCGCTGGTTCAACAGGCTGGTGCGCGTGAACGAATACGCGACAGCTGCGAGAAATGTCGACAGCAGCAACGCGCCGATGATGAACATCGACATGATTCGCGTGCGCAGTCCGAATCTCGCGGGACGCCACTTGCTGAAGACGCTCAGCGTTGTGCGGCCGACCCCAGGTTGCGGCTCGACGCCCACGGTGTCGTGCGCGATGGTCACGACTGAAGGCGATACCCGAGGCCGCGGACGGTCACGACGTGTCGTGGGTTGGCGGCATCGGTTTCGACCTTGGTGCGCAGCCGTCGGACGTGCACATCGACGAGGCGGCCGTCGCCGAAGTAGTCGTATCCCCAGACCTTGTCGAGCAGGCTCTCCCTGCTGAACACCCTGCCGGGGTTCTGGGCGAGCTCGCACAACAACCTGAACTCGGTCTTGGTCAGGTGAAGTTCGGTGCCCGATCGAGTGACCTTGCCCTCGTCGGGGATGATCTCCAGATCGCCGAACACCAGGCGTGCGTGTCCCGGGCTGATCGGCCTGATGCGCCGCAGCAGTGCCCGGATCCGCGCCGACAGCTCCTTGGGCGCGAACGGTTTGGTCAGGTAGTCGTCTGCGCCGGCCTCCAAGCCGGCCACGACGTCGTGGGTGTCGTTGCGGGCCGTGACCATGACGATCGGGACGTCGCTGTGCCGCCGCAGAGTGCGACACAGTTCGAAGCCGTCCATGCCGGGCAGCATGATGTCGATCAGGACGACGTCGGGCGCGGCGCGGTTGAACAGCTCGATGGCCTCTTCGCCGCTTCCGGCTTCATCGACCGTCCAGCCCTCGTCTTCAAGAGCCAGTTTGACCGCCGTTCTGATGCGCTCGTCGTCTTCGACGGAAAGGATGCGAGTACCCACGGGTCACATGATGCCAGGGTTGCGGCCAGGTTCGGTGCCCTCCAGCAACTCGACCATCTTGTCGAAGAGCGCCGGATTCGAGGCGAGCACCTGTCCGTCTCCGACCGGACTCCCGTCGAATCGTCCCGTTCGGCAACCCGCCTCGCGAGCGATGAGCTCGCCTGCGGCCCAATCCCACGGACCGAGCCATTGCTCGATAAAAACACCCGCGATTCACAAGCGAAGCGTTTAGGAGTTAAGTGTATTGGGTCACAGAAAGTAAAAAGCGGATTTATTATTGTACGACAACGTGGAACGAAATTTAAACCCGGTATACAAGTAGG
>JANMMQ010000230.1:0-4390 GCA_031373465.1 Ilumatobacteraceae bacterium
GGAATGGAACTAGATGGACGTCATGTCGTCGTCACGGGCGCGGCAAACGGGATCGGGCGGGCGCTCGCCAGGCGATTCCACCGTGAAGGGGCCAGTGTCGTGGCGTCGGACCGGGACGAAGGTGGCCTGGCCGCGGTGGTCGACCAACTCAACGAGTCGCGGCCGGGCAGTGCAGTCGCTGTCGCAGGTGATCTGGGGAACGAGTCGGGAAACCAACGCCTTGTCGAGTCGGCCGAGGACGCGTTCGGGCCCATCGATCTCTTCTTCGCCAATGCCGGCGTAGCCGTCGGTTCCGATCTGGCGACGCCGGAACCGGAGTGGGAGCTCTCCTTCAACATCAACGTGCACGCACACCGCTGGGCTGCGAAGTACCTGCTGCCCGGGTGGCTCGCTCGCGGCGAGGGTTACTTCTGCTCGACGGCTTCGGCAGCCGGTCTGCTCAGCCAGATCGGGTCGGCGCCCTATTCCCTCACGAAGCACGCAGCTGTCGCCTTCGCAGAGTGGATGAGCATCACCTACCGCGACCGGGGCGTGCGCGTCAGCTGTCTGTGCCCGCAGGGCGTCAACACCAACATGCTCAACGCCGGCCCGATCAGTGGCTCCGGCGCCGGCGACGTGGTGCGCGCCGCCGGCGTGGTCCTGGAACCGGAGGATGTTGCGGAGGTCGCCGTCGCGGTCATTCGAGCCGAAACCTTTCTGATCCTGCCCCATCCCGAAGTCCTCACCTACGCGCAGCGCAAGACCGGCGACTACGACCGCTGGCTGGCCGGAATGCGCAAGCTGCAGGCCAGGATCATGAGCGTTGGGTGAACGCGAAGCAGTGACCGACGCCGACACGCTGGCTCTCCTGCGCCTCACCAGCGGCGAGCCGGTGCGCTTCCGCAAGGCCGAGAGCGGTCGCTGGCTACCCGGCAAGATGTCGGGCGTCGCAGTCGACGGAAGCATCACGATCCACGACGCCAATGGCTCAGCGCGCAGCCTTCGCCCGGAGCGCGTCGAGGTGCGCCGCCCCGGCTCCCGCGGCCGCTTGACCTGGCAGTTGGTCAGCGAGGTAGCCATCACCTGGGAGCAGCTGGCGTTGTGGGGCGAGACACCCGCTTCGAAAGCCTCACGGCGGCGCACGTAACCTCTGCGCCGATGACCGAGCCAGCACGTATCGATCTCGAGCCCGACCCGGTTCCGATCGTGCTGATCCTTGCCGCGACCCTTCGACGGGCCGCACGAACCCCGAAGCTCGCAGCCGCCATCGGACAGGCGAAGGGCAACGTCGCCTTGCGGTCCACCGTCGACCCACAGGCGGCCACGATGCGCTTCGGCAACGGCGGCGTGACGGTCGTACGGGGCGTCAGCGACGATGCCGACGTCGTGATCTCGGCGGACATCAACACCATGGCCGACGAGAAGCCGCCGAAGCCGAAGGTCACCGGTGCGGCGCGTCATCCGAAGCTGGCGCTGACCGCCGGCAAGTTGCTGGAACCACCTCACGGCAGTTGGCAGGAGGAGGCCGAGCGCTTCTTCACGTTCGCCACGAAGCGACCGGGTGTCCCGCCGTCGATGAGGGTCGTGTGCACCGACGACGGATCAGAGATCACGTTCGGCGAAGCTCCGGCGGCGTACGAGTTGCACGGCAGCGAGCACGCCCTGCTCAACGTGTTCTGTGGCAACACGGTTCTCGGGCAGGATCTGCTCGACGGCAAGATCCAAGCGGTCGGCAAGCTGGCCCACTTGGCCGAGCTCACCGGCCGGTCGCTGGCGTGGATGCTCGGCGGGGAGTGACGTGGACGCACAGCAGGCAACCGCATGGCTCGAGGAGAAAGCGATTTCCTGGGTCAAGACGGAGGGCATCTCGATCGACGGACTGGTGATCGGCAAGTACCTCTCGACGCGCAAGTTCGTGTCGTCTCTTCCACTTGGGAACGCGATCACCGAGTTCGTTTTGGGCTACGACATCAGCGGTACTCCGTTCCTCGTGTGGTGGGACGACTGGCGTCGCGAGGCACTGGGGGATTTTCATCAACGTCCGGACCTGACGACGCTCGTGGCAGCGCCCGATCGACCGGGAACCGCGAACGTGATCTGTGACATCGTCGATCTCGAGGGCCAGCCGATCCCGGTGTGTCCGCGCTCGAAGCTGCGCGAGATCACGCAACGGCTAGCCGGGCACGGCCTCACCGCGAAGGCAGCGTTCGAGATCGAGGTGATGCTGTTCTGCGAGTCGTACTCGCAGGCGCGGGCGAAGAAGATGCAGGGACTCACCCCGATGTCGCACCCGGCGCCGCTCGGCTACCTCCACCACAACTCGCGCCAGCAACTGCGGTTCATCGACGTGGTGTTGCAGCGCCTCGAGGGCCTTGGTGTGCCGATCGAGAGCTGGCATGACGAGGCGGGACCCGGTCAACTCGAGCTCAACATCGACCCGACGGATCCGGTCACCGCATGCGATCGCGTCATCCGCATCAAGCAAGTGCTGCGCGAGGTCGCGCTCGAGCAAGGTTGCTCAGTCACGTTCATGGCCAAGCCCAGCCACGAGTACGGCAATGGACTGCACGTGCATCACTCGCTGGCACGCAACGACGTGCCCGTGTTCTACGCACCCGATGGTCACGGTCTCTCCGAGCTGAGCCGCAACTGGATCGGTGGACTGATCGCAACGATGCCGGCGGCGACATCGATCTTCTGCCCGAACGTCAACTCCTTCCGCCGGGTCGTCGGGTTCGCCGCGGCTCCGACTGTGGCGTCGTGGGGCGAGGACGACAAGTCCGCTGCAGTACGAGTGCTGTCGCGATCGCCCAAGGCCGCGCGCATCGAAAATCGTGTCGCCGGTGGCGATGCAAATCCATACCTTGTCCTGGCGGCAGTGCTGGCCGGCGGAATCGCAGGCATCGAGCAGGCCATCGATCCGCCGGAGCCGTTGGGCGTTGCCGGCTGGGGCCTCCCCGCCGGCTACCCGCACCTTCCCAACACGATCTCCAAGGCCGCCGACGCAATGGAAGCGGACGTCGTGTTGCGCAGCGTGTTGGGCTCCGACTTCTGCGACTACTGGGTCAATACCCGCCGATGGGAGTGGCTGATGTTCCACACGACCGGCGGAGACCCGATGGCGACCGCTGTGACGTCTTGGGAGCTCGACAGGCTGTTCGAGATCGTCTGACCGATGCGATCTTCGGCCACGCCAGTGCGGATCGGCATCACCGCACACATCGAGATGGTCGGTGACGATCGCGATGGCTCGCTGCACTACGTCGTCAGCGTTCCGTACGTGAAGGCAGTTCGCAGGGCCGGCGCCCTTGCTGTGCTGATCCCCGTCGTCGATCCGCACGACGCGGTGGCCATGCTCGACATGGTCGACGCGCTGGTCATCACCGGCGGCTGCGATGTCGACCCGACCAACTACGAGGCCGCACCCGACCCGTTGCTCGGACCCACCGACAAGGAACGTGACGCTGCCGATCTCGCCATCACTCGTGCCGCAGTGGAATCCAACGTGCCGACCCTGGCCACCTGCCGCGGGATCCAGGTCCTCAATGTCGCGATGGGCGGAACACTGGTGCAGCACGTCGATGAGCACATGCGACTCGACATGTACAACCAGGATGTCCACGGAGTCGACATCGACCCCACGTCTCGACTTGCCACGGTTCTCGGTACCGAGGTGATGGGAGTGAACTCGCTGCACCACCAAGTGATCGATCGCCTCGGAACCGGGGTTCGGGCGGTGGCTCGCAACCACGACGGCCATGTCGAAGCAATCGAAATCGACGCTGCTCCCGCCGTGCTGGGCGTGCAATGGCATCCCGAACTGCTACGCCACCGTCACGATCACCTTGCGTTGTTCGAGGATCTCGTGCACCAAGTGATCGCCCGCCGCGGCAACTGACCGCGACACGAATCAAGGGAGGCAACATGCCGGAAGAGTTCGAGGGGAATCTTGCGGGAGCCGTGTTCTGGGGCGCCGATCTCACCGGCGCCCGTTTCCGCGACGTCAACCTCACCGACGCGAAGATCAGCCACGCCTGGCTAGTCAACGTCGACATCGACGCGCTGGTCGACACAGTTGTCATCAACGGCGTCGATGTCACGGCATACGTGAACGAGCGTGACCCGTGGTACCCACTGCGTGCGATGCTCCGTCCTTCGACCCCGGAGGGCATGCGCGCAACGTGGGCGGCCCTCGAAGACGAATGGGTGAAGACGATCACCCGGGCACATAATCTCCCCGAGGACACGCTGCATGAGTCGGTCAACGAGGAGTGGTCCTTCGTCCAGACGCTGCGGCATCTCGTTTTCGCGATGGACAAGTGGTTCACAGCGCCGATCCTCGAAGAAAGCTTCCACCCGGTCGGGTTGCCGAACACCGGGTCCGTCGATTTCCCGTGGCCCGGCCTCGATT
>JANMMQ010000263.1:0-6833 GCA_031373465.1 Ilumatobacteraceae bacterium
AGCGGGCGGACGGGCCAGCTCCAGAGGCGGTACCCCAGAACTTACGTCGGCAACGGGACGGTGTCGCTGACGCCTATGTGACGGTTAGATTACGGTGAAACGGCCCGGATGTCAAGCAATATCTACGAATAGTGCTCGGCCCACTACTGCACGACGAACTTCGGCGTCAAAGGCTACGAACGAGTAACGCGTCGCCCTGACCGCCTCCACCGCACAGCGCCGCGGCACCCAAACCGCCGCCACGGCGGCGAAGCTCGTGCAGCAAAGTCAGTGCAAGACGGTTTCCGCTCATGCCGATCGGGTGGCCGAGAGCGATCGCCCCGCCGTTGACGTTGACGACGTCGTCGGTGACGCCTAGGTCGCACATCGAGGCAATCGCGACAGCGGCGAAGGCCTCGTTGATCTCGAACAGATCGATGTCGTCGATCGTCAGGCCGGCGCGAGAAAGTGCAGCGGTGATCGCTCGACTCGGCTGATGGAGCAACGAGGTGCTGTCAGGCCCGGCAACCATCCCGTAGCCGACGACTTGACCCAACGGCGAGACGCCGCGCGCATTGAGCGCGCGTTCACTCATCATCACCAGCGCGCAGCCGCCGTCGCTGATCTGTGATGCGTTTGCCGCGGTGATCGTGCCCTCCTTGTCGAAGGCGGGCTTCAACGCGGCGAGCGATTCCATCGTGGTTCCAGGCCGTACGCCTTCATCGGTCTCGACGAGCATCGGCTCGCCGCGCTTCTGCGGAATGCTGACTGGCACGACCTCCTCGGCGAAGCGACCGTCCTTGATCGCGTTGGCGGCGCGCTCGTTGGACTTGACCGCGAGTTCGTCCTGCTGTGCGCGAGTGATGGTTCCCGCGGCGTAGCGCTCGGTGCCAGCGCCCATCAGGCACGCGTCGAACGCGCACCACAGGCCGTCTTTGATGATTGCGTCGGCCAGCTCGGCGTTGCCGAAGCGATATCCGCTGCGAGCACCGGCAGCGAGGTATGGAGCATTGGTCATGCTCTCCATCCCACCCGCGATCACGATGTCGGCATCCCCGGCCGCGATCATCTGGTCGGCGAGGTAGATCGTGTTGAGTCCAGACAGACAGACCTTGTTGATGCCGACGCTCGGCACACTCATCGGGATGCCGGCCTTGACGGCGGCCTGACGTGACGGCACCTGACCCTGGCCAGCCATCAAGACCTGGCCCATCAACACGTGCTCGACCTCCTCAGGTGCCACGCCTGCACGCTCCAAGGCGGCTCTGATCGCGGCCCCACCGAGCTCGGCAGCACTCAGTGAAGCGAGCGCTCCACCGAGCTTTCCGATCGGAGTGCGGGCTCCGGCGACGATGTACGACCCTGCCATGACGGGCTCCGTTCTGCAGTGTTACCGATGTCGAGCGTAGACACCCGTGAGCCGGATGTGGAACTCCCAGACTCAGGGTGTCGTGCTCCCCAAGGCGTCGTACACGTCAGCGGTTTCGTACCCCAGCGCCCACAGCACCACGCCGGACCAGCCGGCGTTCCGCGCAGCTTGGGCGTGCAGTTGGATGGTCGCGGCGTCGCCGTAGTGCACGAAATGACGAACCGTGCACGACAGTTGAACGGTCGGCGGTGTCAATCGCAATGCTGGTTGCAACCCGCTGTCGTCACCCGTGGCCGCGTTGGCGAGAGTTGGAACAACGCGTGCCGGTGGCACGTACGGCGGCGCGGGAATGGGTGTCGTGCTATAGCCAGTGGCGACAACGTCGTACGCGAACGTCATCTCTCCCGCGTTGTCGCGCACCGGCGTTGCCCCGTGCGCGTCGATCAGCGCTTGCATGTTCTCCAACTCGACGCTGCTCGTCTTGAGCGCTCCATCAGGGCAGAACTCAGTGGCGTTGACCTTTCGTCCCCAATTGCGGCCGTAGACCGGTATGCCGAGTTGCAGCTTCGTGGGATCAATGAGAGGCGTGTTGTAGGCGATGACGAGGTTGACCCATGACATGGGTGAGATCGGGCCCGGCGAACTCACGCTCCAGTCGTAGACCATCAGCCTGACGCGGTCAGCAACCAGGCCGATCTCGTGGGGTGCGTACACCGGGTACCCGCGGACCACGTTGACTTCCATCCACGTCGGCGGGATCGTGACCGAGAGGAGCTTGCGTGGTGTCTGGGCATGCAACGCCGCGGCAAGTTCCGTGACGAACGCAATCCACAGCGGCCGCGTGCCAGACCACGACGTCGTTCCATCCGTGAACGCAAAGCCCTCGTAGTCGAGATCGATGCCGTCGAAGCCGTTCGACATCACCAGATTGACGATGTTCTGCACGTGCTGCGTGCGGCTGGTGGTGTTGGCGAGGATCACGGTGGACATGATCCATTTACCACTGCCGTCGGTGATCGACGGTAAGACCTTGATGCCGCGCGCCTGGGCGGCGTCGACCGTCTTCTTGAGCTCTGTGGGGGAGCCGACGTTGGCGATGGTGCCATCAGGCAGGGCAGAGAAGAAGAACGGTGAGATGTCGGTGAACATCGAGCTTGCCGCGCTGAACCCGAGCCGTCCCTGTGGAGCATTCCAGTACGGAACCCAGCCGCTGATGAAGCCAGTGGGAGTGCACGCGCTGAGCGCGATCATCGCTGCTGCGACAAATGTTGCGCGCCAGTAGCCGCGTCTGCGTACGTGCCCCACGGCGTTCAAGGGTAGTGGCTCGATGTGGCACGACCTCCCGCGGCACCGCACCGTGCCCGGCATCTGATTCACTGATTCGATGCTGCTGACCGAGATCGACCACATCGCCATCGCCGTCCGCGACCTCGACGCGGCGATCGACTACTACCGACGCGCACTGGGCGCCGAGGTCCACCACCGTGAGATCGTCGAGAGCGACGGCGTGGAAGAGGCCATGATCAAAGTCGCGGACAGCTACATCCAGCTGACCGCTGCAACCAGGCCGGACTCCCCGATCGCCAAGTCGATCGAGAAGCGCGGTGAAGGGCTGCACCATGTCGGATACCGAGTCAGCGACTGCGCTGCCGCGCTGACAGCGATGGTTGCCGCCGGCGCGACCGCGATCGACACGACACCGAGACCGGGTAGCCGTGGCACGACCGTCGCGTTCGTGCACCCGAGGGGCAGCTTTGGCACCCTGATCGAGCTCGTTCAGGAATAGAGCTCAGCGCAGCGACAGCGTCTCGGAGGAGCCGCTACTGACGAGCCACCCCTCCTCGTGCATGCGTTGCCCGACCAGCTGCGCCACCTGCGCACGCAGTTCAAGGTTCTCGGCGAGGCATTGCTGCAAGATGGTGGTCGTCTCGGCGAGCTGCTGCTCGACGCAGCCGAGTCGCGATTCCCCTTCTGCAGTGAGATCGCCGCCGAAGGCTCGCCGCTCGAGGCCGTCGAGGCGGGTGTTGGCCTCGTTGCGAAGCTTCTCGAGCAGACCGATCAATGTGGCTTGTGACCGATCCAGGTCTGCACGGCCCTCGACCCTCGCTGCTTCGACGTCTTGCTTGGAGATCGTCGCGTAGGCAGCCATCGACGTGTACTGCGACATCACCTGCTGCTCGAGCTTGACGAGACGCGTGCGCAGTTCGATCGCGACGGCCGACGCAGCTTCGGCAGATTCTTCGGGCAGGAATGGCTCCAGCATCTCGTCGAGTTCCGCCCAGCTCTTGTCGTTGCGTCGCATCGTCGTCTTCCTTCTTCACACAGGCGCCCACGCGAGCGCACAAAGGACATATCGGCTGTGGCAACTTGATTCTTGAACGGGAGTGTCTTGAGAAACGATTGAGGAAAATCTGCTCAAGCGACGGACCAAATCCACCGATTATTGATTTGCGCTAGCGGGAACCCAATGGCGTTCACAAGTGGATCAAACCCTTAAAGCGGGAGGAACGCTCATCATGGAAAACCACATCGAAGTTCAAGAGAAGCAAGACAAGGGTTTCACCCTCGTTGAATTGCTGATCGTCATCGTCATCCTCGGCATCTTGGCCACCGTTACGGTGTTCGCCGTTCGTGGCATCACTGATCAGGGCAAGGCCGCCACCTGCAAGTCTGACTCGAAGACCCTCCAGACGGCCTACGAGGCCTACGTCGCTCAGTACGGTGGGAACACCATCCCGATCACGGGCGCGGCTGTGCCGGCGGGCTACACCACGGTCCCGACATTCACGACGTTCGGCCTCAATGCAGAGGCTACGCTGGTCAATGCCGGCTTCATGCGTGCCGCCTCGTCTAACTGGATCCTGGGTGCAGACGGCGTGCTGACAGTCCAGGGCGCTAACGGTGGGGCGGAGACCGGTGGCCCCCCGCCAACAGGCAACCTGAGCCCCAACGGCTGCACGGCAGCAATGATCTGATCCAACTTCGGATCGATTTCGGCAGAAGCCGGGCCTTCGGGTCCGGCTTCTGCCGTTTTGACCACGATGCGCGTCGTCAGCGACGGAAGCGATGCAACTTGTCGCCGAGCCTGTCGCGCATCTCCGGGTCCGTCACGCCGAGACCCTCGGTCGGGGCCAAACACAGCACACCGATCTTGCCGTCGTGCAGGTTGTGGTGCACCTGGTATGCGGCCTCGCCGGTCTTCTCCAGAGGGAACACCTGCGACAGCACCGGGTGAATCATCCCTTTCGACACCAGCCGGTTGGCTTCCCATGCCTCTTTGTAGTTGGCGAAGTGGCTGCCGATCAGGCGCTTCAGACGCATCCAGAAATGGCGATTGTCGAACTCGAGCATGAAGCCGCTGGTGGCTGCGCACGAGACGACCGTGCCGCCTCGCTTGGCGACGTACATCGACGCAGCAAAGGTCGATCGCCCGGGGTGCTCGAAGACGATGTCGGGGTCCTCCCCCACGAGGTCGCGGATGTCTTTGCCGAAGCGGCGCCATTCGCTCTCGTCATGGGTGTGCTCGTCCTTCCAGAAGCGATAGTCGGCGGCCCGACGATCGATCACCGCCTCGACACCCATCGACCGCAGGATCTCGGCCTTGTCGCTCGATGAGACCACGCAGACCGGGATGCCGCCACCGTTGAGCACGTACTGCGCAGCGTAGGAACCAATCCCGCCGGTGGCACCCCAGATCAGGACCACGTCGCCTTGCTTCATCGCTGCCCCGTTCCGGGAGACGAGCATTCGATAACTGGTCGAGTTGCACAGGGCATTGACCGCAGCCTCCTCCCACGTCAAGTGGGCGGGCTTGGGAAGCAACTGGTTGGCCTTGACGACGGCAAGGTCGGCGAGGCCGCCGAAGTTGGTCTCGTAACCCCAGATCCGCTGGTTGCTGGCCATCATCGAGTCGTCGTGGGCGGTCTGGTCCTGGTCGTCGACGTGGTTGCAGTGAATGGTGACTCGGTCGCCCGGTTTCCAGTTGCGCACGGCCGGGCCGACACGAAGAACGACGCCGGCGGCATCGCTGCCGACTACCTGATAGGGCTGGTCGTGGCGATTGGCCCACTCGCTCTCCCGGCCGAGGCGGGCCAGCGAGCCGAACGTGCTGATCGGCTCGAAGATGCTGCTCCACACGGTGTTGAAGTTGATGCTGCTGGCCATCACGGCGACGTAGGCCTCGTCGGGAGCCAGCTCGGGCACCGGCACCTCACCGATGTGCAAGCTTTGTCGCGGATCCTTGTCGGCCGAGGCGACGCCGGCCCACATCTCTTGCTCGTCCCTCAAAACGTGGGCCGCCCGATACGCAGTCGGAAGCGTGAGCGCGTTGATCTCGTCGGACGTCGCACCGTGCTGTACGGCCTCGACGATGTGCTGCATGCGCCGAGGTTACCGATCGGTAGGTCGGCGGGACCAACCTGGTTGCGCTACCTAGCGAACGAGCTCCATCCGCATGCCCGTTTCGTCCCAGTTGGGATCCATCGGTAGGCGGCTCATTGCCCTTCCTGCAGCACGCCTGGCCGTCCACACCAGCGCGCACGCTTGCATGAGGTGCAGCTGTCCGGCGCCGACTGGCGGCGGTCGTACGATGACGTCCTCGAGGCCGGGCATCTTGTCGCGGAGCAACTGCATCCGCTCGAGCACACCTTCAGGATGGTGTGGCGATGTGGTAAGTGGCAGGTCGCCATTCAGGTTGGTGAAGCTGAGGTCCGGATGGGCCGCAAAGAAGCTCCGCTGATGGAATGGTTGGAACTCCCGTTCCGCCTCGCGCCACCATTTGAAGCGCCGGAAGTCGTCGTTGGTCAGCCACGGTTCTATCTCGCGTGCCTCGTCGCGTGTCCTGGCCCGCAACGCAGCCCGCGACGGCATGGGTGTGACCCCGACCACTCGTGGCCAACCCACCATGTCCCGCGCCTCGGCGTCGCAGGGCCGAAAGGGCCCTATCGGAAGCTCGTAGAACCCGATGGGCGCGTAGATGGCCGCTGCATCGAACTTCGGTTTGTACTCCAGCACATCGATCAGCGAAGCGACAACCTCCGGCTCCTCGGCGTTGACAGTCACGCCGGCAAGGCGGGCCGGCACGATCAGCCATCCACCCGGACACGGCACGATGCCGCCCAGGGTCTTGTACGGGAGCTTGGCCGCGAGCATGCGTGGCTACTACTGGTTGTTTCAGACGCCGACGAGTTGGCCTGAGCCGGTGCTCGCTGCCTGGCCGGCCGCGACTGTGGCCTGTGCCTGCATCTGCGAGCGCTGCGTGGCCGCCTGGGCCATGATCTCTTTCGGATACGCGCTGGCAGTAGAAGCAGTCTCGAAGCTGATGATGCCGCTGGCGACCAGACGAGCGAGGTCCATCTCGATCGTCTGCATGCCCTCCTGCTGGCCGGAGATCATCGTGTTGCGAAGTTGACGGGTCTTGCCCTCACGCAACAGGTTGCGAACGGCGTCGTTGGCCACCAGCACCTCGTACGCGGCCACTCGGCCA
>JANMMQ010000277.1:0-1909 GCA_031373465.1 Ilumatobacteraceae bacterium
CATCTTTGAACTGTCGGACCGGTACATCGTGGAGAGTGCCGCGCTCGACCCGATGCTCGCCTCGTTCTGGGGAGTCCCCGGCTTCGACGACGAGTTGACCGACTACTCGCCCGAAGGATGGGCGGGCAGGCTCGAGCTGCAGCGCCGGACAATTGCCGAGCTCGCGCGGATGGAGCCGCGAAATAGAGACGACCGCGTCGCGATAGAGGTCATGCGCGAGCGCGTGCAAGCCGAGATCGACCTCATCGACTCCGGCGAATATCACCGCTGGCTCACCACGATGAACAGCCATCACGAATACATCCGGGAGATCTTCGACTTCATGCCTCGCCAATCCGTGGAGGAGTGGAGCAACGTCCGTGCCAGATTGGCCTCGGTCCCTGACACTCTCGACAGGCTTCGCGCCAGCTTCATGTACGCGGCGGACAAGGGCCAGGTCGCGGCGCGGCGGCAAGCGATGGCATGCGCTGATCAATGTGATGTCTGGGGTAAGCCCGACGGATATTTCGCCGAGCTTGTCAACGAGTGTGAATCGCTTGATTTGACTGTGGACGCGCAGACCGCCGCTGGCGCGTTCGTCGAGTTCGGGAGCTGGTTGCGCACCGACTACGCAACGATCGCAACGCCACACGACCCGGTTGGCGCTGAGCGCTATCGGTTGTTCGCCCGCTACCACAACGGCACCCAGCTCGACCTCGACGAAACGTATCAGTGGGGCTGGGACGAGCTGCACGCCATCGAGGCGCGCGTGTCTTCGCTGGTCCAACGGATATCGCCTGGTGCGTCTCGCGACGAGTGCATCGACATGGTGAAGAAGGACCCTCGCTACGTCATCGAGGGAGCCGACAACTTCATCTCGTGGAGCCAGGAGGTGATCGACCGCACGATCGACGATCTCGACGGGAAGTACTTCGAGATCGCCGATCCGTTGCGGCGCTGTCAGGCGATGCCGGCTCCCGCCGGTGGTCCCGATGTCACCTATTACACAGCACCGAGCGAAGACTTCAGCCGTCCTGGGCAGATATGGCATCCGGTTACCGGACGAACCTCTTTCCCATTGTGGGAAGCGCTGACGATCGAGCACCACGAGAGTGCTCCCGGGCATCACCTCCAGCTGGCGCAGATGATGTACCAGGCCGAATCATTGACGCGATTCCAACGCCTCGGGGTGTGCATTCCGGGTCACGGCGAGGGCTGGGCACTGTACGCGGAACGCTTGATGCACGAGCTCGGTTATCTCGACGATCCCGTCTTCGAGCTTGGATGGCTGATCGGACAGGCGTTGCGCGCCGCACGAGTCATAGTCGACATCGGCCTGCACTGCGAGAAGCGCATTCCGGCCAACGAGCGTTTCCATCCTGGTGAGGTCTGGCGGCCGGACTTGAGCCTTGCTTTCCTGATCGAGCGCACGGGCTACTCGGCCGATCACCTCGCTTCGGAGATCGATCGATACCTCGGGATGCCCGGACAAGCGATCTCCTACAAGATCGGCGAGCGCGTGTTGCTGGAAGGTCGGGATCGGGCTCGGCGCCGGCTCGGGTCGGACTTCGACCTCAAGACCTTTCACCAGGTCGTGCTCGACATGGGTGCAATGGGTCTCGATCAACTCCGCGCCGAGCTGGACGTGCTCGGTTTGCCCGAGCGACCCGCATAGCGCGAACGATTGCGCGTTGACAAAGACGCTCCCCTGACCCTCGCGCCGACGCCTCACAACGCCCGTTCATCGTGTGCGGGAGGGTGGCCCGGTGGTCATGATGTTGCCGTTTGGGTGGGTGATGGTCAGGTTGCGGCGCGGGTCGATGGCGAGTGTCCAGCCGCCTTCGTGGGCGAGGTGGTGGTGTTTGTTGCAGATCGGGATGAGGTTGTCGATGTCGGTGCGGCCGAGGTTGCGGTACCACACGATGTGGTG
>JANMMQ010000280.1:0-11591 GCA_031373465.1 Ilumatobacteraceae bacterium
CGGAGGTACGCGTGCTTGCGGCTGTCATCGCTGTCGAACAGCCCGGCCGCCGACGCCGACCAGTAGAGCGACAGCGCCACGTCGTGCTGCTCGCGATCGAACGCAAGGTCGGCCTCGCGGATGTACTCCGCTGTCTGCTGAGCATTCTCGGGAAGCGCCGTCGGATCATCAATTGCCATGCGGCACTGTCGCGCCGCGGCCGTCGGCCGTGGGTGCCGATGCTGTGCCCGATCGGGAAAGGCGGTGTCACGGTCTGAACGCCTGTAGACGCGCCAGAATGACCTGATGGATCAGCACGCTCACGCCGGGCACGGCCACGAGCACGACCGCGGGCTGCACGGCTTTGCGCGCTACATGCAGATGCTGCCGAAGATGTGGCGCTCGCCGGTCAGCCTCGAGGTGATTCGCTCCATCGCGCCGCAGCCGGGTGAGAGTGTTGTAGATATAGGCGCAGGCATGGGCCCCGCCTCGGTGCTCGCCGCGAAGGCTGGCGCCTCGGTGTTGGCAGTGGACCCCACGCCGTTCATGTGCCGCATACTTGGTGTGCGCCGGCTCGGGCAGTGCGCTCGCAGTGCCATCCGCGTGGCCGCCGGCGCCGCCGAATCCATTCCAGCCGACGATCACAGTGTCGACGCATTGTGGACGGTGAATACCATGCACCATTGGACGGATCTGGATGCGGCGGTCCGCGAACTCGCGCGTGTGCTGCGATCGGGTGGTCGGCTTCTACTGGTGGACGAGGACTTCGACGCCCCGGATCACCCGGCCTTTGACCACATGCAAGAGCGAAAGGCCCACCGAGCCCGTCACTTCACCGAGATCGACCCAGCGGCGGTGGAGGCGAAGCTAATCGCAGCCGGGTTCGTCAACGTCGAGGGTTCCAACAGCTCGATGGCCGCCCGCCCAGTCAAGATGGTTCGTGCCACCCGGTGACTCACCTGCAACCTTTCGTAGGGATCGTTGACGATCTCCCCTGGATCGATCCGTCGAGTGCAGGCGCCGTCACCCAACTGCTCCGTGCGGCCGAGCCCAGTCCCTGGCGGTGCGGGCTTTCGCTAAGTCCCGACGCTGCCGCTCGCTCTGCGCGGCCGCTGGGATCGTGGGAGCGGACGACGCTGCGACACGAGCAGTCACCGTTGGCGTCACGATTGCCGGTTTGGCTGGCGTGTACAGCCATGTGTCGAACAGGGCATCGAGGTGCTGGTCGGAGATCGATTCAGCGAGATCGATGAACTGGGAGGTCACGACGGCCTTGCCGGCCTGCCTCTGCGCCCACGTGCGAAGGATCTTGAAGAAGTTGTCGTCTCCGACGGTAACTCGTAGTGCCTGCAGCGTCATCGCACCACGCACGTAGACGGCACCGTCAAACTGCCTGTCCGAGCCGGGGTCACCGATGGTGACGGTCCAGAACGGATCGTCGGGCGGAATGACCCCCGCGTAGAAGTCGAAGTTCTGCTGCGTCGTGCCGAAGCCCTGCTGTTCGCCCCACAGCCATTCTGCGTATGTTGCGAAACCTTCGTTGAGCCAGATGTCTTGCCAGCGGGCGAGCCGCACGTTGTCGCCGATCCACTGGTGTGCCAGCTCGTGTACGACGACGAACTGCGCGCTGATCGGGTCGGAGAAGAACTCTCTTGAGTAGATCGGCCGCGTCTGGTTCTCGAGCGCAAACCCCAAGCCTTGAACGTCGTCGACGATGCCACCACCTGCGGAGAACGGGTAGCGCCCGAAGAAGCCGGACAGGAAGCTGATGATCTCCGGCTGGCGAGCGAACGCTCCCTCGATGTAACTGCCTTGCGCCAACGGGAGGTCGGCCTGCGTGCCGACTATCCAATTGTTCGCGTTGCCGGGGCTCCCCTCAGGAGGTCCAGTAGGCGTCCAACCGTCGAGGGGATCGGCGTCGTTCTCGAAGCCGGTGCTGCCCTCACCGGTTGACACGACGATGTCGTCCACGGCCACGCCCGGACCTTGAACGTTGTTGTCGCTCGCGTAAGCCAGCGAGATCTCCACGCTCTTCCCCGCGTACGGCGCGAGGTCGATGGTCCACTGCACCCAGTTGGGATCGGTGCCAGTCACCGCGTTCCAACTGCCAGTGCTCGGTGGCGTGCCCACCGGACTGCATGTGCCGTCGCCGTTGTCAGTCTGATAGTTGACGAGGAACGGATGGATTTGAGCCCATCCGTTCGGGCACGAGAAGCCCGTATCCGTGCTCGTGATGCCCGCTGCCGGCAGGGTCGTCCAATCGGTGCCACCGGCGGTGCGCGCCTCGACGAAGAAGTAGTCCCAATTGGGCTCGGTGGAGCGGGCAACCCAGAACGATAGGGAGGCGCTGATGGCTGGCACGGTGATCGTTCGCGTCAGTCGCTTGTACGAAGCGTCGGCCGCTTGCGAGATCGCGACCTGCGTGCCACTGTGCGGTGTGACGGGGGGAATGAACAGGTCCGGGTCGATGGCGTCCCAGATCTTGATGCCGTTGGCCGTGTATGCCCTCAGGTCGAAGTGACCGATGCTCGCTGTCGCGAGATACGACGCCATTTGTTCCTTCGCCACCCACGTCCAGGTCGTCCATCCATGACGCGTTCGCGTAGCCGAAAGCACACCGTTGGCAACGGCTTGGAGCCCTTCGGGCACCCGGATGTCGAAGGTGTACGACGCGGCGTCGCTCGGGTGGTCGTTGACCGGATACCAGGTGGCCGCCACATGAGGCTGACCGACGACCAATGCGCCGTCATCGGTGGCCATGAAACCGGTGATGGTTCCGAACGGACCGACGACCGTCTCAGGGATCCCGTCGTAGCGAACTACAACGACGAATGCCGACGATTTGCGCAGTCCCCGGTTCGGTACGACGGTCAGTTCATTGCCATCTCGACTGAACTTGGCTGTCGAGCCATTGACCTTTATCGAACGGACCGTGAGCCCTTGCAGGTCGAGGTTGAAAGATGAGAGGTTCTGTGTGGCCGTGGCGGCGATCGACGCGACACCACGAAGCAGGTCGGTGGCAGGGTCGTAGGTGATGTCGAGCGCGTAGTGGCCAACGTCATACCCACCGTTGCCGTCGAGCGGGTAGTAAGGGTCTCCGGCACCCGCAGCACCAGGCAGGAAGGCCCTCTCCGAGTTGTCTGATCCTGCACCGGCACCGGCCGGTATGGAGATCAGGACCAGCGACACCCCGACGACCACCGAAAGTCTGCGCAACAAACGCGCCTTCGTGCTCGGCGCGATCCGGATCGTGTTTCGTCTGCTCATATCGACTTCATCGCTCGGACAACCGCCGACCAGTCGCGATGTCGGAATTTATTTCGAACGGAGCGCGATACGGTCGCCGGTGAACAAGGCACCAATCACGGCGCGACGGGATTTGGGTGTAACGAACGTTGGAGTTGGTCTCAGGGCCCGCAGCGGACTGTCCTGCTCGACCTCGTCGCACGCTCCCGAAAAAACGCAACCCCCGGCTCCCTGCGAAAGCCAGCGCTTCGTCGATCAGACGGGTCTTGCCAATGCCAGCCTCGCCCTTGAGCAGCACGATCCGTGGCCGTCCCGTCGCGGCGTCTCGACGACTCCGCGCAGAACTTCCAGCTCGACCCCCCGGCCGACCAGCCGGGCCCGAGGCTCAACTCCGACCAGTCCCATGCTGCGATCATTGTTGGCACGCGAACCAGCCGCAGGCAACAAGGTCGGCAAGGCCAGCCCCCTGAGACCGCTCGGCGGAGAACCCTGCTGGGCTAGTACGGGTTCGCGAGTCGGGGGCAGGTCCCGCTCCACGAGCTCCAGCCCACGCGTGACGATGGAGTGCGCCGGCAATGGACGCGTCCTCCGGCTCGGTCCGTGTTGCAACATCTTGACGACGGAAGGCATGGAGAGGATGCTGGATTCGCCAAATTGAGAACCGCACCAAGGAGGTTTGGTCATGTTCATTCAAGTCATCGAAGGCAAGACCCAAGATCCCGATGGAGTGCACAAACGACTCGACATCTGGCAGCGAGATCTGATGCCCGGCGCGATCGGATATCTCGGCTCGACGGGTGGTTGCACCTCGTCGGGCGACTGCATCTTGATTGCCCGCTTCGAGAGTCGCGAGGCCGCCCAGCGAAACAGCGATCGTCGCGAGCAGACCGAGTGGTGGTCGGAGACCGTGAAGTGTTTCGACGGACCCGTCCGGTTCCACAACACCGAAGACGTACAGCTGATGACTCACGGCGATTTAGACAACGCCCATTTCGTGCAGGTGATGGAGGGGCACGTCTCCGACCGGAACCGACTCGTCGAACTCGAGCACGAGGCTGACCCGATCCTTGCCAAAGTACGGCCGGAGCTGATCGGTGCCGTGACGGCGTACTTCCCGGACGATGAGTTCACCGAGGTCGCCTACTTCACCTCTGAGGCCGAAGCTCGTCAGGGCGAGCGTCGCGAAATGCCCAACGAGATGGCATCGAAGCTGGCCGAATGGGAGAAGCTGATGAAGGTGGATCGGTACATCGATATCACCGATCCATGGCTGGCGAGCGCCTGACTCCGTCCCGGGAGGTGAACGACGCTCGCAGGGACTTGCCGTCGCGCCGATTGGGTCGAATGGACCATCGACAGCGCGAGCGGTCAGCCCTAGGATTCGGTCTATTGGGGCAATGATTGCCCCGCCTAGGGGTAGCCAGGGACGGCTGGCTGGAGACGGGATAGGCAGGTGTTGTCATGACTATTCGTGATTTGGTGAGAGTCGCGCGGGCCCGTCGGGCATGGCGTCGCAAGATGGCGGAGCGTCGGCGACAAGGCTGACGGATCGTAAAACCGAGGGACTCGCGTCGATCCGGAGCGTGTCCGGCGATTAGCTCGCGACCGTTGGCCGATCTGTCGGCGTCGTGGGCGAACGTGCCGCAAGGTGCTCAACGAGCTTCAGGCGATCGTCGGCTAGTCGTACCGCCTACGAATGGGCTTGACCTCGAAGCTCGTCAGGAACACACTTGTGACCCTCGCCTGCGGATTTTCGTCCTGCGATGGCGAGCGCACCGCGGTGCCCGTCCCCCCGCGGTGCAGCGAAACCGGTGCTACGTTCGCGCCTGCGGGCCACGAACCGCGAGGGGGCCCAGAATGGCTGGGAAATTCGAGATCTACGAAGACAAGGCTGGCAAGTTCCGTTTCCGTCTGTAGGCCGGCAACGGAGAGATCGTCGCCACCGGCGAAGCGTACGACACGAAGGCCTCAGCAAAGGCGGGGGTTCAGGCCGTGATCAACGCCGCTGCCAACGCCACCGTCGTCAATCTGACCGAATAGGCCTCCGACCCTAAGATTGGCAGTTGGCTGCGATCGGTGAATACGTGGTTGACAGCTCGTCGAGGGCTACTACGACGCGTGTTCGCGTCACCATTTGCCATCGCAGTCGTCGTGACGGCATTAGCGGCCTGCGGGTTCGCTGCTTCACTCCGTGGCCGCGGATCGGATCGTTGTGGTCCGCCGTCGGAATGGTTCGCGGGCTGGGCAACTGCCCTGGCAGTTCCGGAGCCGGAAGCCTCTTTTGGACCTGGCCAATCGCGATTGTCAACAACACAGCGCATCGCGCGCTCGATTGTGACATCAACGTATACGTCGGTGACGAAACCTCTCTGGTGCGTCTCGTTTCCAGACACTTAGACATCATCGATTCTGGATCCAATACGGATTGGAACCCCCCGCCCCGAATGACGCGCAAAGAGCCTCGACCTCGCCTTGCAGGCGAACGAACAAATGTTCGATAATGGTGCAATGCTCACAACGCATGATGTCGAGTCGATCCGCCGATCCGCAGCAATGGCACCGCTGTCGAGCGACGAGGCATTCCGCGTCCTCGAGGCCTGCTATCAACTCCTCCGCGAACGAGCCCGCATCGCCGCCGTACTGGCCGATCTGCCGGCATCGTGGGGCCAGGTGCGAAAAGTGCTCAACGAGCTTCAAGCGATCGTGTCGCCGTTCATGCCAGGACCCTGACGGTTCGTTGGGACGGGTTATCGGGATCCTAGCATCCGGAAGGTACCCGCTAGGCCGCCGCTTGAAACGGCGCCGGCGCGACGGTCGACCGGAGTCGAAGATCTGTTCGACGGGGGCCGGGCTCGCAGGCAGTGAGCGCGAGCAGCGCGGCCATGGTTACGAGTGCGCGTCTCATCGCGAGGTCGTCAAGCCGTTGGCGTCGAGGTTGAGCCCGATCTGGACCCTCCCGACGGTGTGCAACTTAAGCCCTTTGGGCAGAGGTAGTTGCCCTCATTGGGGGCTTGACGGCGCAAGCTGAATTCGTCACGGTGAGGCTTCACTGGAGGCAATGGGACCCCTGCGCAACCGGTGGCGCACTGCGGGACCGTCCCCCCGCGGTGCAGTGCGCCGCAGTCGCTCAAGACGTAGCGACGAGCCCCCGCGATTTTTCTGTTGTTCGATTCGAGAGACAGGAGTACCGTTCTCGGCCAAAGGGGCGACACCCCGACGACGAGATGGGACGGCCGATGTAGGTTTCGCGGTCGGGGTGTCGACCATTTAGCCTGCGATCCGCGAACAGGCCAGGATCGCCGCTGTGCTAGCAGATCTGCCGGCATCGTGGGACAGGTGCGCAAGGTGCTCAACGAGCTACAGGCGATCGTACTACTCACCAACTGACTCACCATGACCCGGAAAGATCCACCGCAAGAGGTCAAAATGCCCTCTCACCTGGTGGTGCTGAGGGGAATTGAACCCCTGACCCCTTCCATGCCATGGCAGGCCGATTTCACCGCCAACAATGGCTCCCGCGATGCCCCACTCGAACGCGAAATCCGAATCCAGCCTGTCAGCAATGAAGGCGCCAAGTAGCGCCCCGATGAATGCTCCGAGAAAGGCGCCTGGGCCGAATCGCTCTCCAGTGCCCTTTGCGACCGTCCCGGGGGGATCATCCGCAAGAACTCCATTCCAAAGTCCACCTCTCACCAACATCCGTTGCCCTTCTTGCGGTCACAGAGCTAGTTCCCTTCCAGCGGCTCCTTGGTCCATCGCCGCATCGCCCGCGTCAAGTTCAGTCACCGAACAGGGCCCGACATGGCAATCAGCCGACCAGTTCCTGCCGCACCGCGTACGCGGCGATTTCGGCGCGTTTCACGGCGCCCAGCTTGTCGAGGATGTGCCCGATGTGGACGCCGACGGTCCGCGGCGAGATGTGCAGTGCCGCACCGATCTCGACGTTGGTCAGACCACGACTGACCTGTACCGCCACCTCACGTTCGCGGTCGCTCAGCAGAACATCTTGCCCCGATCTCGGAGGTCGCCCACCGAACGATCGCAGCAACTGCACCGACTCGTCGAGGTCGGGCCCCGGCCAGGCCCCGACCGCCGTGACGGCCGAACTCGCCCAACGTCTCGCCTCGCTACGTTCACCCAGCGCGTTCCAACAGCGGGCGATGCCGCGATGGGCGTCAGCGACAACAGTGGCGGCGCGACGTGGCAGACCGTCCAGCGATCGGAGGTATGCGTCTCGTGCTGTCGCGAAGTCCGCTGCTTGTTCGGCTGCGACTGCGCAGAGATGTTGGTAGATCGAGGCGCCGTCCGGATCACCGGCAGCCCACTCCCGCCACTCGGTGACTGCCGCGTCGGCCGCGTTCCTCGACGTGCGAGCAAGAGCAAGCAACGCTTGTCCGAGTTGGTCGAGATGATCGAGCATGTATCGGGTCAAGCGAGCATCGGGGTGCATCAGCTCCTCCACAATTCTGACGGCATCGTCGTCACCTCTGCGTAGTCGTAGCGTGGCGTCGATTGTTCGCATCCACGCGCCCTGGGTGTGCCCGACGCGACCTCCCATCAGGGCCCTGATGGAGGCGAGCCGCTGACGTGCAGACGCGTCAAGGCCTCGCCCGGTTTCGATGCAAGCGGCGAATATCGCCAGGCAACCCGAGCCGGTGGGCTCGCCCGGACCGAACCAGCCGAGCGCGTCGAGCACCGCCTGCTGATCGCCCTCCCGTTCAGCCAGCAGCCCTCGGAACAAGGCGATCTGCTCGCCGAACTGTGCGCCGAGCCCCCCGCCGAAGATGATCGATTCGAGCCGGTCGACCAGTGCGTGAGCGTCTTCGTCATTTGTGTAGACGGCCTCGCACAGAAGGTTGTTGAGCGCGCGGCTCTGCACGACGGAGTCGCCGGCGGCCTCGCCCAGTTCGACAGCCCGGCGCAACATGACGCGACCTTCTTCGCGCCGTCCAGGAACATCGGTCAACGCTGCTCCGAGGTTGACAAGCACCGTGGTCTGTACCACTCCGACCTTCTCGAATGCCGCAAAGGCCTGTTCGGCCCAGTAAATGGCATCGTCGTCACTGGTAAGCATCGTCATCTCGGCCAACACATCAAGGATCTGCAAGCGATCGTCGATGCCAGCGATGTCCAGCAGACTTTTCACGGCGTCGACGTTGGCCCGGTGCACTTCGAAATTGCCGGTATCCCTCGCGAGACGGGCAAGCAGTCGATGCAGCTCGGCGCGCAACGCGACATCGGTCTCGGAGGCGAGCAACAGCGTCCTCTCAGCGGCCTCGCGCGCCTGGTCCTGCCGGCCCAGTTGCCACGCCGCCCGAGCGACGACCGAGTTCAGCGAGACGTCTCCCGGGTCGACCTGCAGGCCGGCGGCAGCCATTCGCTCGGCCATCGCCGGGCGACCGTCCGCGACCGCGACCGTGGCTCCGTTCCGTGCGGCCTCCAAGGTCCGCGTGGCGTCTCCCGCCAGAATCGCATGTCGCAAGATCTTCACAGGCGCTGTGTCGTCGGGCAGCACATCGAGGGCGCGACGGTGCAGAGCGCTGCATTCGCGTGACAGAAAGGTGCTCTCGACGACCTCGCGAGTGAGTGCATGCACGAACGTGAAGCAGTCGGGCGCGGACTCGACCAGCAGCCGCTCGTCGCACAGGTTGCGCAGTGCGGCAACCAGCCGTTTCTCGCCGAGATCGGTGAACGCCGACAGCTCGTCGAAGGTGTTCGAACGGCCCAGCACCCCTGCCGCGTTCAGGACGAACCGGCTCGTCTCGTCGAGGCGGACGAGGCGACGGCGAACAGATTCCGCGATCGTGCTCGGTAACGCCGAAACTGATGGATCGCCGCCCAGCTGGCCGGTGTCGATGAGCTGATGCAGCAGCAGTGGATGGCCACCCGTTCGATCATGAATGTCGTCAGCCATCGCCGTCGCGGCCATACCGATCGAGTCCTGCAACAACCGTCGCACATCCTCGACATCGAGTGGGCCGAGAACCAGCCGCTCGACGGTCACTCGACGGGTCACATCGTCGAGCAGATCGACAAACGCCGATGAGTCGTCGTCGTCGTCGTTACGCCGCGTGATGACGACCGAACAGGGCAGCTCACTGCACACGATGCGCCTCACGGCGGCAAAGAGATCGGCGTCGCCCCAGTGCACGTCATCGAGGACGAGAAGCCCGCGACCGCGCGAGAGGATATGCGCGACGGTGGCAACCACACCGTCGCAGAGCTCGGCCCGTCCGAGCTCTCGATCGGTCCGACCACCGACCGGCGCGCGCCCGAACAATGAACCAATCACGTCTCGATGGCGGCGAAGCCCATCGGGCAAGGCGGTCCACGCGGCGACGTGCCGATCGAGTGCTTCCGCCACCGGACCGAGTGGACGCGGGTCGTCGCGGTCGGCTGTGCCGCGCATGACCAACGGGCTGGTCAAGAGGCGGGCGACGCCCTCGTCCAACATGCGTGTCTTGCCGATGCCCGCTTCGCCCTCGACCACAACCAGTCGCACCCTGGCGTCCACGGCTCGGTGGAATCGTCGGAGGTCGCCGTCGCGACCGACAAACGGCCGGGCAGCCAAGTGCATGTGCCGTAGCCTACGTCTCGGCCCGGTGGGGTCGAGACGTAGGTCGGTGTCGTTCACGCCAGTAGCGGGCAGAGGTCGACGCGCTTGCCGCTGACGACGGCGAGATCGACATCGAGACCTGGAAGGATCGCTCGGCCGTGGATAAACGCGAACGTGTGTGGACCGAACAAGAACATCGCACCGGTGAACACTGCGTCACCGCTGGGGTAGAGCTTGCCCGGGCCAGAGACGTTCAGATCGATCGACTTGCCGGAAACCAGCGATGTCACGAGCACCCGCAACGAGCCGTTCACTCCCGTCACTCGGACAGAGCCATTCTTGGCGAAGAACGTCGTGTACCGCTCCCCATCGACGACGTCGACCTGAAACCTGCCACACGGACTCTGATCCGCCTCGATGAAGAAGGTATAGGTCCCCGCTGGCGGCGTGACAACGGGTGGCAGCGCCGAGGTGACGCCCGCCGTCAACGCCCCCGCGGTGCCCGAGATGGTCAATCCTGTCGCAACAATTGCCACTGCTCTTCGAAGGTGCCATCGCACGCTCATGACGATCTCCTGTCTACGCGAAGGAGGGTCCTCCGGCTGCGGCAATCATCCGCGCTGAACGGAGTACCGCACATCGTCAAGATGACGTATTCGCGTCGTCCACATCAGCGTCACTCGCGGCAGCCGGGCTTCTCTCGCACGAGCACTTCTTCCACACGATCGGCGGCGCCAATTTAGGGAAGATCTGCTAACCCCCTGACCCGCACGGCGGATATTGGGAGTACCAGGAGCGAACGGTCACGGCTTCGATGGCGCCACCGACGAGCGTCACACCGACGTGAACGACCGTCCGGCAGAGGTCCCGCAAGCGCTGAGGAATAGTCCACAGTGGTGGATCGACCAGTATCCCACCGGCCGAGAGGACCCACTGGCGGTGCCTCGAAGCTGCTCGTCGATGCTTGACGGCGCAGGCTCGATTGCGCCTGCCGGTCACGTCACAGGTTTTGCGTGGAGCTGAGGGGAATTGAACCCCTGACCCCTTCCATGCCATGGAAGTGCTCTGCCAACTGAGCTACAGCCCCGTTTGGGACGACTGAGATTACCAACCAGTCGTCTCGGTTCCCAACGCGTCAGAATTGACGGCGGGCTCTGAGTCGTTTGCGGATGGGCAGGACGATGAACTGCATCACGATGGTTACGACCGCGATGCTCGCCAGCACACGTATCCCGAGCGGAATCTTGACCAGCAGGGGTGCGGCAACGACCGTGATGAACAACGCGGCCGGATACACCCAGGCAACGTCGAACGACAACTTCTTCCAGAGCGGACGCTTCGGCTCGGCATTGCCGGCGGCGTTGAACCACTCTTCGACACCCACGGTGCGTTGAATGCGCGTGCCGGTGACGAACTTGTCGGAGCGATCCATCAGTTCGGTGCGAATTGCCGAGCGCTCCCACACGCGCAGCATCAACCCGTCGGAGAACCGGACGATGATCTGATACTCGCCGCCGTCGGCGCCGGGGTGCAGAACCGCGGCGCCGAGACATCCGGGGAACTCGCGCGCCGCGGCAACCAGTTCGTCGGCCCAACGCAGGAACTCGGCCTCCCACCCGGGCGCAACGGTGCGAGCAACGGTCACCGTCACGGGGTGGGCAGCAACGCGAGGAAGTTGCCCCGTGTCGAATGGACCGGTGAGCGGTGTGGACATGGCGCGATGAACACTAGATCCGCCAGCAATCGTTTGATCGCCATGGCAAATCAGGCGTTGTCGGTCTGCCAATCGATCTTGGGGACGTCGCGATAC
>JANMMQ010000292.1:0-15153 GCA_031373465.1 Ilumatobacteraceae bacterium
GCAGCGCTGGCCGAACTGGAGACCATTCTCAGCGAACTGGAACGGGCCGATGTGGATGTCGACGTGCTGGCCACCCGGGTCAAGCGCGCCGCTGAGCTGATCGGGTTCTGTCGGGATCGGATCGGGAACGCTCGGCTGCACATCGAGCAAGTGGTCGCCGATCTGGGCGACGACTCGAAGTGAAAACTCGGTCCGCCGTGGTACTTTTTTGACCATGTCGGCTACATCATCGATCTCCACCGATGTCGCGATCGCTGCCAAGCGTGATCTCGCTGCAGCATTTCGCGCCGCGGCGTTCTACGGCTTCAACGAGGGCATCGACAATCACCTCTCGCTCGCTCTTCCCGGTCACGACGATCTGTTCTTGCTGAACCGGTACGGTCCGCACTGGTCCGAGATCACCGAGGACGACATCCTCACGATCGACTTCGAAGGTCGCGTCGTCGATGGTGAAGGCGAGTGGGAGACCTCGGCGTTCATGATCCATCGTGGCTGTCACCAAGCCAGGCCCTCGGCACGGGCCGTGTTCCACACGCACATGCCCTATGCGACTGCCCTCTCGTTGACAGTCGGCGGCTTCGACAGCAAGCTCAGCCAGAACAGCATGCTCTTCCACGGTCGGATCGCAAACCTGGCCTACGGCGGTCTCGTCGACGCTGCTGAGGAGGGCTGCAAATTCGGTGAGGTCATCGGCGACGAAATCACAGTCGTGATGCTCGCCAATCACGGCGTGATGGTGATCGGCACCGACGTTGCAGACGCGTGGCACAAGCTGTACTTCTTCGAACGAGCCTGTCAGGTTCAGGTTTTGGCTCAGTCCACGGGCCAGCCGCTGGTCCGGGTCAGCGACGCGATCGCCGAGCACACCGCCGCGCAATGGCTCAAAGAAGCGCCGAAGGCGGCCATCGAATTCGCCGCAGTTCAGCGTGTGGTCGACGGCGCACGGGGTTCGGTTCACGCCTAGCCTGCCAGGGTGCCTGCAGCAGCCCCGCCCTCGTCGCTCGCGCCCATCGCCGCGCGCGTCGAGTCGAGGCTGCGCACGCTGCTCGACGGTGAAACTGCCCGCTGGGCTGCATTCGACGAAGACCTGCTGTTGCCGATGCAGCACATCGGCCGGCTGGTGCTCGGCGGTGGCAAGCGCCTGAGGCCATCGTTCTGCTACTGGGGCTTCGTCGGCGCCGGCGGCAACCCAGATGATCAACGAATCATCGATGCCGGCGCAGCACTGGAGCTGATGCATGCGTTCGCCTTGTTCCACGACGACGTCATGGACGATGCCAGCAGTCGGCGCGGTACCCCGACCACGCACACCGTCTTTGCCGAGACCCACGCCGCGTGTGACTGGGCCGGAGAGTCGCGTCGGTTCGGAGAAGGTGTGGCCATCTTGGTTGGCGATCTCGCGTTCGTGATGGCCGACCAGCTGTTGCTCGACGCACCTCGCGATGCCTGGGTGATCTGGAACGAGCTGCGAACGGAGCTGAACATCGGGCAGCTGCTCGACATCGTCGGCAGCGTGCGCGGCGACCGCCGCCTCGACAAGGCCGAACGAATCTGCCGCTACAAGAGCGGCAAGTACACGGTCGAGCGACCCCTACACCTCGGCGCGGTGCTCGCCGCGCCCGACCGTGCGACCGACCTGCTGCCAGCGTTGAGCGCGTACGGATTACCTCTCGGCGACGCGTTCCAGATGCGGGACGACGTCATGGGCGCCTTCGGCGACGAGGCGGTCACCGGCAAGCCCGTCGGAGGGGACCTGCGGGACGGCAAGCCGACGCCACTCCTGGCGCGTGCCGTCGCTGCCGCGACTGCCGCTCAGCGTTCAGTGCTCGACAGGGTCGGTTCACCAGACCTCGACGATGACGACGTCGCCGAGATGCAACAGGTCATCGTCGATACGGGGGCACTGTCGGCGCTCGAAGAACAGATTGCTGCCTTGACCGACGAAGCGATCGCCGCGATCGGGGTCGTCCCGATCACGCCCGAGAGTCGAGCCGAGCTGACCGCGTTGGCGCTGTACGTCAGCAAACGCGACGTCTAGGACGCGGAGGACCAGGGCGTCGGCGCGGACGGCTGGACGGGCAGAGCCCCGAGCAACTCGGCCGCCTCGACGACATCTATTGCGATCTCGACAGCAGGTGATCCGTCGGGTTGGGCGACGGCCAGCCACGCTTCCGTGACCGCACGACCGGTGGCCTGTTGCAGCGCGGCAACGTATGCCGACATCTGCGGCTGGTATCGCCGGGCGAGTTCGAGCGGCGAGGTGATGAGCGTGTCGGTCTTGAAATCGACCAGCGTCAGCGTTCCGTCGGGGTTGACGAACACCGCATCGACGTAGCCCCAGACGGTGATCTCACCGAACTGCGCCCCGACGTACATCTCCCGGCGGCAGTTGCTCGAGGCTTGCATGCGCTCGAACAACTGGCCCTTCAGCAGCGATTGAACCATCATCTCGATGTCGCGACGCCGGTCGAGCACGCCTTCTGCTTCCGATGCGACGTTGACCAACGTCGGCAAGCCGCGTTGTGGATCCTCGAGGGCGACTTGCTGCATGACCGCGTGGACGGCACTTCCCTTCGCAGTGCCGAACCTGCCGCCACGCCGGCTCGGGCGATCGTTGGGGCCGGGTTCCTTGCGGTTGCCCGGATCGGTTGCCTCGTGGTCGTCGCTGTCGGGCTGGCGGCGGCCAACGGCCGCGCCGAACCGTTCGCCTGGCGCTACGGAATCGTCGTCGGTCTCGTCGTCGTCGACGCCGAACAACGATCCCTGCACAAGATTGACGTCGGATGTCGGCCCTGCCGCGTCGCCGAGGGCCTTGGCCAGGCCGCTGGGGGTCCAGATCCTGCGTACTTGCCCGGCCGTGCGATCCAGCTCCTCGGGCTCGACGATCTCATCGACCAACGACGGGCGAACGTGGCTGGGTGGATGAGCGATCGGCAGTTGCGGATCCGGGCAGATCGCCAACGAGGTTGCGCCCGCCGTGGTGATCGCTTCGACGAGACGACCCGCGGGGCAACCTTTGCCTTTGTGGTGCATCGACACCACGAGATGGTCCTTCGCCCGGGTGAACGCGACGTACAGCAACCGGGCTTCTTCGGCGCGGCTGGCCTGGCTCTCGAGCGCGGCCAGTTCGCTGAGCGCCGCATTGGTCATTCTGCCGAGGCGCACCAACGGGGTCGTTCCTTTCCAGCGAACCCCGGTTGCGGCGTTGGGCGCGTCGGCGCCGCCCAGGCCGGCGATGACCGTGATCGGGAACTCGAGGCCTTTCGCGGCGTGGATCGTCATGATCCGCACGGAATCCTCGCCCTCGTCGGTGCTCAGCTCGACACGATCCACATCCTCGACTCGGCGATCGACCCACGCGAGGTACTCGGCGAGCGTGCCTCCCGTTGCGTCACTCCATGCACGAGCTTCGTCGATGACATAACGAACGCGTCGCCAGGTCTCCCTGGCGACCTGCTCGCCTTCACTCAACGCCGCCGCGACACCACGCCATCCGTCGTAGAGCTCGGCAAGCAGTTCGGCCGGCGTGCGTTCGTGCTTGCGACGGCCCATCTGGTCGAGCACGCGCAGCGCATCGCCGACGATGCCGGGTTCCTTGGTGAAGACCCGAAAGTCCTGCTTGAATCGCCGTGGCCTGTCGGCCGGCCCGAGCCTGAACTCCATCAACTGGCGGTCATCGATGCCGAAGAGGGAGGTTCGCAGCGCAGTGACAACCTTCAGCTGGCTCGTCGGATCATCGACGGCGCGGAGCACACGCAGCAGCTCGTAGACCTCGCGCGAGCCGTAGATCAGCGTGCCCCCCTCGACTCGGTACGGCACGCCGGCCTGGCGCAACGTGTGCTCGAGCACACCGAGACGGGTTCGGCTGCGAATCAGCACCGTGATGTCGCGATAGCTAGCGGGTCGTTCTCCGTGCACATCGGACACGAACCAAGGTTCCGCGCCGACGATGCGCTGCGTCAGGGCAGCGATGTCGGCGGCTTCGGCGCGAGCGGTGTCTTCGGCCGTGTCGTGATCGAGCTTCGACCATCCCGGCATGCCCAGTACAACGACGCCTGGCCCGTCGACCGCGGTGTTGGCGGTTCGCTCAGGCTCGAGGGGCGCATACTCGACCTGATGCTCGGCCTCCGTCGGGTCGCCGGCGCTCTGGAAGCGATGGCTGAGCACCGCGTTGATCCACTGACACACGTCGGCACGCGTGCGTCGATTGACCGTCAGTTGCTGGCTGGTGGGGTCGGCGGCAAGCAGGCTGGAGAACAGTTCGACATCCGCTCGCCGGAACCCGTAGATCGACTGCTTCGGGTCGCCGACAGCGAACATCGACGACGGCGGGCTGTCGCCATCGGGTGAGGTCAGTTCGACAAGGACGTCGAACTGGACCTGGTCGGTGTCCTGGAACTCGTCGACGAACAGGTGGCGATGGCGCGCCCGAACGAGTCTGCGGATGTCGCCGCGGGTCTGCAGAAGCCTGCGCGTCAGCAACAAGAGGTCGTCGAACGACAGCTCGCCGCGGCTGACACGATCGTGGGCGGCTTCGACGACGATGGGGGTCAGTGCCGACATCAGCCGCGCCAAGGCCGGTTCGTAGCAGCCGTAGCGCATCGTTTCCTCAAACGGTTTCCACGCTGCGGTCTTCGCACTGCCGCGTAGACGTTTGTCGAGCGCAGTGCATGCGTGTGCGAGAGCCGGTATCGAATCGATGAACTCGAGGGTTGCCTTGGCCTCGGCGACTGCTGCATCCAGCTTGGATCGCATCCTCGCGGACGATGTGAGATATCGATCGTCGCCGGTGACGTCGTCGAGCATGCGCATGACCGTCGACTGGGCGACGGCGCTCGATATCGGCTTGGACGGCACCGCCGTGGCGAATCGCAACCAGTCGTTGTCGATGCCCCTGACCAGCTCGGGTAGGAACGAGATGGCTCCGAACGAGGCCATGACCATCAATGCCTCTTTGATGGTCGGGTCCTTGGCCGCCTGGTTGTACAGCTGCTGCACGACCTGCTCGGCACGCTCGTCGGCCAATGCTCCCGACGTCAACTCGTCGGCCGTCGTGAACTTTGGAGGCAATCCGGCCTCGATCGGGTAGCGACGCAGCAGCGACTGGCAGAAGCTGTGGATGGTCCCGATGAAGGCCTCGTCGAGAGAGACCGAACTACCCAGCGACTCGCGCAGGCGATGCGATACCTCGCGCGCCGCCTTCTCGGTGAACGTGATCACCACGAGATCGGTCGGCTGCACACCGGGAGTGGCGACGAGCGCCGCCACCCGACCCACCAGGCTGGTCGTCTTTCCGCTTCCCGCTCCGGCCGACACGGCCATCGAACCTTCCGGATCGACAGCCACCCATGACGGCAACACCACGTCGGTCGCCGGGGCGCTCATGGCTGCGCTTCTTCGGGGTCGGTGCTCGCGTGATCGCCGAACAACCGGGCCCGCTCGGCGAGCTCTTCGACACCGAGGGAGTCGACGCAGCACATCACGCACCGACCTCCGGGCGGATGGGGGCGCGGTGAGAAATGTCCGGCGGCGATCTCGTCGAGCCAACGTCGCACGTATCCCTCGAACTCGGTGATCACGTTCGGCGTCAGCTCGAGCGATTTCGAGGTGGCCGAGGCCTCGCGCACGTGGAGGTAGCGCGCCGTTGCTGCGGGCCAACCCTCCGTGTCGTCGCTGATGAGAACCGCCCGGTCCTGGTCCGCGGCGCGGGCGTAGAGCGGGAGTTGGAGACGGTGACCGTCGTTCAAGGGGTTCGTCAGCGGAACGGCCTTGCCGGTCTTGAAATCGGTGACCCGGAGGCCTCCACCAGGCAGCAGATCGATGCGGTCGATCTGTCCGCGGAACGACGCCCCGGAAACCACGACCCCGGTGAAGACATGCTCACTGGCGACAGGCCTCGAGCCTTCTGCTGACTCGTCGTCGAGGGTGGCCTTGATCGAACGGAGGATGTGGACGCGTTCGGCGCCCCAGGCACTTTCATGACCGAGTCGATGTTGGCTGGCGATCTCTGCTGCCAGCTCGTCGAGCACATCGATGGCGCGCTGCTGCGTGATGGCGAGGTGATCGCCCTGCAACCAAGCGGGTCGCTGATCCGGGGCAAGGTCGAGCCACTCGGCGGCCAGCCGCTCGAACACGGCGTGGACAAGGATGCCCCGTTCTGCCGGCTCGATCGACATGATCAATGCCGCGTCGGTCTCGTCGCTGACCCCGAGCACGGTCACACCGAAGTATTCGAGGCCGCACCCAGCCTGCTTCTCGAGGGCCGTGATCGACCACACCTTGCCCGGAGGATCCAGCTCTGGGTGCGGGCCGACCATGCCGTCGAACTCGGTGGGAGCAGGGTCGAGGCGAGCGCGCAGCGCGTTGATACGGCGAGCCAGGCGGCGTGAGGCGAGATGGCCGTCGCTGGTACGGGCAAGTTGCTCGGATGCTGTCAGTGGATCGCCGTCGAGCAGGCCTATTGCGTGCGACTGGTGGTGCTCGATCGGCATGCCGGCGAGCAGCGGGGATGGATACACCTCACCACCACGCCTGAGATCAGTTCGAGCCAAGGTAGCGGTCACCGCTGCCTCACTGTGGAGGAGCGCATTCCACGCGCGCTCGGCGCGCAACGCCGGCAGGCGTGGACCTTCGATAACCATGGCGGCGGCGTCGGGCAGATCCCGACCGAGCAACAAGTCGTCGGTCGTCGAGGCCGGCAGCACACCCTCGTTCAGACCGATGGCGAACACATGGGTCGCGTCGAGGCACACTGCGCCACCGATGTCGACGATCGAGACGGCCCCGGCGGCATCGCCACGCCGACGCACAGACGCGTCGAGGAGCGTGCTGACGACCTGACGCATGGTGGCCGGCGTGAACGCCACGGCGATCCCGTCGTGATCGAGCTCGGCCAGGCCGGCGACGATGCGCTCGACGTGATCGGCGGCATTGCGTTGCCACGCCGGACCTTCTGCCCAGGCGCGCTCGCGCCAGGTGGACACGCCGATGTGATCGCCGATGGTGGCGCCGAGCGACTTGGCCGCGGCCTCCCACGTTGACGCGCGCCGAACGCGTTTCGACTGGTCGCGCAAGCGGTCGACCAGCTTCAGCAGGCGATCGAGCGCCTCGGCGTCAGCGGTCTCGCGGGCGGTCGGCGCTGCGTCGTCGGCGTCGCTCGACCATCGCCGACGGCGGGCGATGTTGGCCGCCACCAGCGTTTCCGGAGCACGGGCCCAGTCGCCCTCGGTCACCAAGCTCAGTTTGCGGCACAACGATGTCCACTGGCCGACCCGACGCGGCGCGCCGAGGTCGCCGACAGGGTAGAGGGGAGCCACCGAGAGCAGTCGGAAGACGTTGGGACGATCCCACCCGTCGATGATGCCGCCGATGACGTGGCGCAGCACCTGGCCAGCCACGGAACCGCGCAGGCGCTCGACGGCACCGCCGGACCAGGCGATGCCGGCACGCTGCAACTCGTCGCGAACGGGTCGTCGATAGGCGGGCGAGGCGCACACGATGGCTATGTCGTCGGATGGGACACCATCGTCGATCAGCCGCGCACATTGGCGGATCGTGTGGCGCACTTCCTCATCGGGATCAGGGCACGAGACGACGCGGGGATTGGCTGGAGTCGGTGGCTCGGGAAGGTCGCCGCAGCCGAAGCCCCCGAGCTGTGCACGAAGGACAGCATCGCCGGATGCGGGAACGACCGACACGACCCGGCACGAGGGCTGGCCGGTGAGACGGCGAAGGAAGAGAACCTGCGCTGGATGAAACGTGTCGGTGACAGCCAGGACGACCCGCAGGTCCGCGAGGACGCGATCGTCGACGTTGTCGAGCGCAGCCAATGTGGCGCTTTCGTCGCGGACACCAAGCGCCACCAGTCGTTGCCGAGCACGCCCGACCACATCGAGCAGCGCCGATCGCACGGACTTGGGGTCGCCGGCCAGCGACTCGAGCGCCGCTGAAGAGACATGCGCAGCGCGGAGGGCGACGGCCATGTCGGCGAGGGCCTCGATGGTCGCGGGGTGATTGCGCACACCCTGCAACGCTTCGGGGCAGTCGGCGCTGTTCAGCACAGACGTGATGGCCGCCAATTGCAGCTGGGTGGTGACGGCGCGCATCGTGCTGACGGACGAGTCGACCAACTCGACGGCAAGATCGATGGGAGTGAGGAAGCGGACCCCGGCCACCCCACCGGAGACACGCGGGAGCAACCGACGCAGGGTGCCGGCGGTGGCTCCGGGTGCGACCACGACGATGACCTCTGCCAGCGGGTCGTCGCCCTGCAGCTCGGCGATTGCCGCGGCTACGCCAACGGCAACTCCGCGGCCTGGCCGCACCCAAGTGACTTGCATCGTGTTCACCTCTGGCCCGATTGTTTCAGATGGGCGTTACAAGGCGGGCGAGGCGTACATCGCCAGGGCATCGCCGACCGGGCAGGTCAACACGCCGATCTCTTCAACGGCGCCGGCCAGCCATGGAGGTCGCACCACAGCAGCGACGGCGATCGGATCGTCCAAACCGGAGGATTCCAAGGCCATCCGCACGAACAACGCGGCATAATCGGGCGGGCGCAGGTCGCGTGATAGTTCAAAAAGCGCATACGGATCGGGCGGGTGCGTGCTGGCTAACAATGTCACGAAGCTCTGCGATGTGGGCCCGATGGGCCCTCCGGCCAGCCCGGGCCCGTCGCACAGGACCGCGCCGCGCACCTGCTGCGGGCGTGCACCGGCCAGCATGAGCGCCACGTAGGCGCCCAGCCCACGGCCGACCACGGTGGCAGTGCCGAGCTCGGCGAGGGCAACATCGGCATCGGCCAGCAGGATCTCTGCCGAGTAGCCGCCGCCGGTCGGCACGGTCGATTGTCCATGGCCCGTGAAATCGAGCGCCGCGACGGGACCGGGCCACGTGGCTGCCCATCGGGGTGGTTGGCTCGGTGAGGCTTCTCCCAGGCCATGCAGCAACAGCAGCGGCGTCCCCTGCTCGCCGGTCTCGGGCCCGTCGCGAAGGCGATGCAGCGCCAACTGGATCTTGTTGTGCTGCAGCGTCGTGGTCGTCATGCCGCATCGAGGAAGTCGAGCACCATCGAGGCGACGAGGTCTGGCTTTTCGATGTGCACGAAGTGACCGACCCCTGGGATCTGTTCGATCCGGCCGTGTTCGGGCAGGTATTGGCGGAGATGCTGTGGCTGGCCGCCCCAGCCCATCTCTTCGATCTCCGTCGCCAGCACCCCGAGGAACGGCATACCCAGGCCGGGGAGGCGCAGGACGTTCCACTCGGGCCGCCACGGGCCGAACCCGCCGAAGCGCATCGACGCATCGATCCTCCATCGCCAGCCATCGGCGTCGTGGCGGGCGCCGACAGTCACCAGGTGGCAGAGCCACTCGAACGAGAGCCGAGGATTCATCCGACCACGGCGCCGGGCGAGCTCCACGATGGTTCCCGGATGCCGCGTCAACTCGGCGCTGCGGCGACGGTGGTCGAGCCAACCAGCGATCTCGCCGGCCGCCATCCTGGTGCGTTCGTGCTCAGCCACATCCGGGATTCGGCGCTTGGTGGCCATCCCGTCGAGGTTGACCAGGTGGCTGAACCGATACGGCTGGGCGTCTGCAAGCTGGACCATCAGCGAGCCGCCTTTCGAGTGACCGATGACCGGCGCCGGCCGTTGGGTGACGGCGTCCATCACGGCCATGGCGTCGCGGATATCGGCGTCCCAGCCGTACAAGGGGGCATGATCGCTGTCTCCGTGGCCACGTTGGTCCCAGGCCACCACCCGCCACCCAGCAGCAGCGAGTTTGGGCGCGAACACCTCGTAGGTCCGACTGAAATCGAAGCCCCCATGCACCAGAAACAGTGGCTGACCAGCCTCGTTGCCCCATTCGTGGACGGCGATGCCGAGGCCGCCGACGTCGAGCCTGTACTGCCGTTCCGGGGCCACCGCACCTGGGAAGTCGCCCGTCGACATCAGCTCAGCGTAGGACGCCGTGGAAGTCGGGACCGAACCCGCATAGCATCACCCTCCGTGAACGGGGGGAGGTTGCGGGTGCTGGTCGGTGTGGCGACCTTTTTGCCCATTGGTGCCGCGTCCTGCGGCGACGACGGTCTGGCTTCTTCCACGTTGCCACCGATCGTGACGGTCTCGACGACCACCACGATCTTCGTCACCACGACGACGGTGCAGAAGTACTACATCGTCAAGCGCGGTGACACGTTGGGCAAGATCGCCAAGGCCTTCCAGGTTCGCCTCGCAGACATCATGGCGATCAACGGCATCACCAATGCCGACGACATCCAAGCCGGCCAGGAATTGCAGATCCCCACGGGCGCTGTGGTGTACAACTCCCTGCCCACCCCCGTTACGACTCCATCGACCACATAGGATTTGGCGACCACGTAAGATTTGGGCCATGAGCTTCTGGCCCACACAGGAACACTGGAGCGTGCAGATCCCCCTGCACACGAAGCACCAGCGCCTACAGGCACTTGCCGCGACGGGGGTCGTCGTGCTCGCCGATGCCGACTTCGATGTTCCGACTCAGGAATGGATGGGCCTGGAGTACATGGACTGGAAGAGCGGCGGCGATACGAACTTCGCCCCGCTGGCGTCGGCCGACGGCCAGCTCGACTGCCGTGGCTTCTGGGACAAGGGCAAGACCGACAAGGACGCCCTGTGGACATCGAATGCCGAGCTGTCACCGAACCTGCGCAGGTACGTCGACGATGTCGGTGCCAACTTCGGCCGAGTCAGGGTGATCAAGCTCGAGCCGCAATCCCGCGAGCAGGCAATCCCGTCGATCCACCGCGATGACAACAATCGCTTCAATCCCGAGGACGAAGGCTGGGTCGTGCGTTCCTGGCTGGAGCTCACCGACTATCCCGAGAGCTACATGCTGCTCATGGACTGCGGTCCCGACGGGCTGCCGGACCCCGCGACCGAGATGCGCGTACCCCTTCATCGAGGCTCACGCTTCCTCGTCGACACCCAACGCCTCTGGCACGTGGTGGTGCACCCCGGCGACGGCCCCCGATACGCCCTGATCACCAGCTTCGAAACAAGCCCGACGCTCGAACGCTGGGTCGACTCCAACCTGCCGGCCCGCGTCTGACCGCGCACCAAGGTCAGTCCGCGCGGTGGGTGGCGGCAAGGTCGGCGATGTCGGCCATGATCTTGGCCAGTTGGAAGTTCTTCGGGGTGTAGATCGCCGCTACACCTGCGGCTTCGAGAGGCAACCGGTCCTGCTCGGGGATGATCCCACCGACGATCAAGGGCGCGTCCACACCCGCCTCGCGCAGCATCCTGACGATCAACGGCACCAGTTCGAGGTGTGAGCCACTGAGGATCGACAGGCCGATCACGTCGGGATCCTCGTCGCACGCCGAGGCAACGATCTGAGCCGGCGTGAGCCGGATCCCCGAGTAGACCACTTCCATCCCCGCATCGCGGGCGGCCACGGCGATCTGCTCGGCACCGTTCGAATGACCGTCGAGCCCCGGCTTGGCGACGAGCAGCCGGGGCGGTCCGCCGGGCATCGACTTAACCCGCTCGGCGACAGCGCTGAGATCACCGCCGGGTCGCCCGGTGGCCGCGGCGACCCCCGTGGGAGCCCGGTACTCACCGAACACCGAGCGCAACGCTGCGGCCCACTGGCCGGTGGTGCCACCAACGCGGGCCAAGTCGATCGACGGTCCCATGATGTTCGATCCATCCGCTGCGGCCGCGGAGAGCGCGGCGATTGCCGCCTTCACCGCAGCGGCGTCGCGCCCAGCGCGCCAGGCCTTCACGTCGGCGATCGTCTCGGCCTCCAGGGCCGGATCGACGGTCAAGATGTTGCCGGCGGCGGACAGCGGGGACGCAGCGGTCTCGGTGAAGACGTTGACGCCAACCACCTGCTGCTGACCGGATTCGATGCGGCGCGTGCGCTCGACCATCGACGAGACAAGCCTCGACTTCAGCTCGTCGATCGCCTCGAAGGCACCGCCGAGCTTCAATACGTCCTGGAGCTCGTCCCATGCCGCGTCGCGCAGCTCGGACGTGCGTTGCTCGATGACGACCGAACCATCAAAGATGTCGTCGTACTCCAACAGGTCGCTCTCGAACGCGAGCACCTGTTGCATCCGCAACGACCATTGCTGATCCCACGGCCGTGGCAACCCGAGCGCCTCGTTCCAGGCGGGCAGCTGGATGGAGCGCGCCCTCGCACGTTTCGACAACGTGACTGCCAGCATCTCCAGGACAATGCGTTGCACGTTGTTCTCCGGTTGGGCTTCGGTGAGTCCGAGCGAATTGACCTGCACGCCATAGCGGAATCGACGGGCACGTTCATCGGTCACTCCGTAACGCTCGAGGCCGATCCGGTCCCATAGCTCGGTGAGCGCACGCAGCTTGCAGACCTCCTCCACGAACCTGATGCCGGCGTTGACAAAAAACGAGATCGAGCCGTACACCTGCTCGAACTGCGCAGGTTGCACCTGATCCGACTCACGAACGGCGTCGAGGACGCCAACGGCGGTGGCCAATGCGTAGGCAATCTCCTGAACAGGCGTTGCCCCGGCTTCTTGGAGGTGGTAGCTGCAGACGTTGATCGGGTTCCACTTGGGCGCGTGCTCCGCGCACCATGCCACCATGTCGACGATCAATCGGCGGGATGCTTCCGGCGGGAAGATGTACGTGCCTCGCGAGAGGTACTCCTTGACGATGTCGTTCTGGGTCGTGCCGCGCAACGCATCGGGCGCAACGCCTTGCGCTTCGGCGTTGACGACGTACAACGCCAGCAGCCACGCCGCGGTGGCGTTGATCGTCATCGAGGTGTTCATCTGCGCCGGCGGAACGCCTTCAAGCAGCGTCTGCATGTGCCCGAGGTGGGCAACCGGGACGCCGACCTTGCCGACCTCGCCGTGCGCCAACGGATCGTCAGGGTCGTAACCGGTCTGGGTCGGGAGGTCGAAAGCGATCGAAAGACCCGTCTGGCCTTTCGCCAGATTCGTCCGATAGAGCTCGTTCGACGCCCGCGCAGTGGAGTGGCCCGAGTAGGTCCGCATCATCCACGGCTGATCACGAACCGATCGGTCGACTCGTTCCGGCATCGTCAAAGTGTTGCACGCAGAAATTTCCTCAAGAAACGCTCAAGTTGTTCACGCTGCGTTCCGAATAAACATCCGCACGGTGTGAAGGTTCGGCGGAACTTCTTATCGGGCGGAGTCAATCGGTGGTGTCAGGAGACGGCGGCGAACCCCGGCACAGCGATTGGGCGCCGGTGCCGGTGAGGCAACTCACCGGCACCGCAGCACCGTGCTCATCACTGGGCTCGACATTGTGCCCAACTCAGGGCTCAGCCGATTCGGCGCCGCTCACAGCGACCGCGAGCAACTCGAGGTAGTCGTCGCGTGGCACGTCGGTGGCGCCGATCGACTCGAGGTGAGGTGTCGTCCATTGCACGTCGAACAAGCTCGCCCCGGACTCGATGAGCCAATCGACCAAGCTGACCAGAGCCACTTTGGAGGCGTCGGTCGCGTCACTGAACATCGACTCGCCGGCGAACATCCTGGCGATGCGCACGCCGTACAGCCCACCGACCAGGTGTCCATCGATGTACGTCTCGAAGCTGTGCGCCCAACCGAGCCGATGCAGCTCCTCGTAGGCGTCGACGAACTGCGGGGTGATCCAGCCATGCGGGCGGGTCGGATCGCCGCACCGCTCCATCACCTCGCGAAATCGAGTGTCGATCCGAATCTCGTACCGGCGGCAGCTCCGGCGCAACGAACGAGACACGATCAACCCATCGAGCGGGATGACACCCCGCGGATCGGGCGACCACCAGCCGAGAGTCTTCTTGCGCAGCGGCATCGGAAAGACCCCGCTGCGGTAGGCCGCCAACAACGTTCCCGGCGCCAGGTCGGCTCCGATCCCACACAGGCCGTTCTCGTCGGCCAGCTCCGGGGCGGGTAACCGCCACCGGTTGGGTGCCGGCTCGATCGGTGGTCGGCCAATGTACACACCGACAGTTTGGAGCAAATGCTGCAATCTCAGTAGCTGTAGAAGCCCTGTTTCGTCTTGCGACCCAAGTGGCCGGCAGCGACCTTGTCGCGCAAGGTCTGGGCCGGTTCGTCGTCCGGATTGCCGAATGCCGCGTGGATGGTCTCGAGTATCGCCACGGAAGTGTCGAGCCCGACGAGGTCGAGGAGAGCGAACGGACCCATCGGAAAGTTGCAGCCGCCCTTCATCGCCGTGTCGATCGACGCGATCGGCGCGGTCCCCCGTTCGAGCATTCGCACGGCACTGTTGAGGTACGGAAACAGAAGGGCGTTGACGATGAAGCCGGCGTGGTCCTGAACCTCGACCGCGTCCTTGCCACACGACGAGACGAATCCCATCGCGGCGTCGATCGTCTCGGCGCCCGCCGTCGCCGGCCGTACCACTTCGACGAGCTTCATCACTGTCGCCGGGTTGAAGAAATGAATGCCGCAGACCTGCGCGGGGCGTGTAGTGGCCAGGGCCAGTTCGACCACTGGCAGCGTCGACGTGTTGGTGGCCAGGACCGCCGAGGGCTTCGCGGCGCGATCGAGCTCCGCGAACAGCGCGCGCTTGACGTCGATCTGCTCGATCACCGATTCGATGACCAGATCGCAGTCGCCGAGAAGGTCGAAACCCTCGGTGGCTGTGAGACGACCCATCACGCGATCACGATCATCGGCCGTGAGCTTGTCCCGTTCCACGGCTTTCGACAGACCGGTCGCGATGACTCGCAGCACGCCATCGGCGGACGCTTGCGAACGGGATGCCACGACCACGTCGTACCCGCCACGAGCGGCAACCTCGGCCAGACCAGCGCCCATGATCCCGGAGCCGACGATGCCGACCGCGTGAATGCCAGCTGCCATGCCAGGACTGTAGCTACCCGCGGGTAACTTCCACACTCCGGCTACCGTCGTTCACGTGCACCCACAGGAGCCCGACGGCATCCCAACCGAAGGCATCCCAACCGAAGGCATGACAGCCGCACTTGCATTCTTCTTGGAGGCCGATCGGTTGAAGAGCGTCGAGCGCCGCAATCGCTTGGCAGACGGGAGCCGGCGCGAGAACACCGCAGAGCATTCGTGGCACCTCGGTATCGGCGCGCTGATACTGGCGCCGTTCGCCAGCGAACAGATCGACGTCGCCAAAGCGGTGGC
>JANMMQ010000395.1:0-5167 GCA_031373465.1 Ilumatobacteraceae bacterium
GAAGCTGGGACAGCCGACGACTTCGAAGAGGTCGTCGATGCTGGCGCCAGTGTTGCCGCGTTCGCCTTGCGGTCCGGGCTCGACGTGGTCGTTCGAACAACGTCTCGTTTGCGGGCCGGTCGGCCGTATCCGCTGGTCGACCAGTCCGAGATGCTCGACCTGTTGACGCCACTCGAGCAGGGCAGTGGCACCGATGTGCTCTCCGTGGCGAGCCTCTTCACGGGCGGTCTGGGTGGTGTCGCAGTCTTGATCGTCACGGGGCCTCGTGGTCCGTCGACGGTGTTCTCGCACGGTGACCAGATCAGCGTCGCCAGGATCGGGGCCGGCGCCGCCACGGCCGGTCTTGCCTGTGCTGCCATCGCTGCCTCAGATGCCGGGCAGTTCGCGGAACGGTGGGCGAGATGGAACTGAGCTCCGGCCCGCAACTCACCAATGGTCGCCGCGTCGTCCGTGCCTTTGCGGTGCTGGTCTTCGCCACGGGCCTGGCGCTCAGCGCGGCACGCGTCGTCGGCACACGGTTCGAGCCGATCTTGGTCGTCCCCGCGGTGCTGGCTGTGCTGGTCGGATGGCTCGTCTCACACCTCGACATCGTTCCCAGAGTCGCCGCTCTGGTGGTCGCCTTCGTCGCGTCCGGCCTCGTGGTTGCCTACGCCTCCGATGGCACGGCCAATTCGTTCACCCGTGGCCTGCTGGACGGCCCGCGACAAGTCGTCACCACGTCGTGGCCAAGTCCTCGGTTCGCGACGATCTTCGTTGCCTTGGCTGCCCTGATCTTCGTCGCCACCGCCGCCTCGACCGATCTGGCCATGCGCGTCCGCTGGCGAGCCCTGGCCATCGCTCCAATGGTCGTCGCGATGGTCGCCCTGATCGCCGTCGGTGCCCCCGATGGCCCGCAGTGGCAACCGGTGCTGTGCGCCACCGCGGCGTCGTTCACGTTGCTGTGGATCGGTCTCGACGATCGTGTCGCCAGCCTGCGATCCGGGTCGCTGGTCGCTGTGGCAGCGGCACTCGCTGCCTTGATGGCAACGCTCGGCGTCGGGGTTGCCGTCGCTGATCGTGCCAACCCGCGCCACGGCGAGCCGGCCAACAGCCAGCTGTCGCTGCTCGATCCATTGGCTGACATCGTTGCCCAGCAGAAGGCGGACCCGCCCGACCCGCTCTACACCGTCGAGTCGCCCGAGCTGTCCAACTTGCACCTGTGGCGAACGGCGTCCCTCGACATCTACAACGGCGAGTCGTGGTCGACCAGCGGCCGGTTGACCCCGATCGGCAATCGCCTCGGTCAACCGACGGGTGCGGCGCAGATCACGGTCAAGGTGACCGCACCGCGCGCCGACACCGAGCTGTGGGTCTTGCCCGGCCGGTTGTTGCGCAGCACCAGTGCTGTCCAGACCGACGCTGAGCGCCGCGTGGTCAGCATCATCGGCACTCAGCGACCAGCCGTCACTGTGTTCACCGTCGAGCCATTGGCAACGTTCGACCCCTCGACCGGTCAGCCGCTGGCGACCGTGCAACCGACCGACATCGAGAACACGTATTCATCGCTGGCCACGACCATGGCCCCCACTGGCACAATTGCGGAGAGGGTCGCGGAGCTGGCGGCAAACCTGCACGACAACTACCGCTTCAACCCCGAGACCCCGGGGGGCGTGCAGCAGCATCTCATCGACCAGTTCCTGGGTACGAAGAAAGTTGGCAACCTCGAACAGTTCGTCACCGGATTCGTGCTCCTGGCCCGCAGCCTCGGTGTGGATGCTCGAATCGCGACGGGTTACGAGCTCGACAGCACCGGGCAATCTGCCACGATCACGACGAAGACCGCGTTCGCATGGCCGGAAGTGCGCGTCGCCGGCCAGTGGGTCTCGGTCGATCTGCTCCCCCAAGTGTCGAACGAGGCTCCGCCCGGAAATCAGCAAGCGGCTCAGCCGGAGACACCACCGGCTCCGCAGCCGTTGGAGCCGCCTCAGGTCGATCAGGCAAACCCGAACCTGCCGCCCGATGCGCCGTTGCCTCCGGCAAAGGCCTCGGGTTGGTCCGCAGTACGCGTCTGGGTGCTCCGCGGAAGCGTGTTCACGGTGCTGCTGTTGTGGCCTTTGGTTGTCTTCGCGGTCGTCGTCACCTGGAAGAAGCTTCGGCGGCGCAGGGGTTTAAAAGCCTCGGATCCGGCACGCCGGGTCAGCACTGCGTGGATCCTGGCGGCCGACGCCTTGGTCGATGCCGGCGCGACGCTACAGACCAGCCACACCAACGCCGAACTCGTCGAAGCGGGTGTCAGGACCCAACCGGCGGCAGGCCCACCGCTCGGCCGGTTGCAACGACACGCCGACGCCGTCACCTTCGCGACCGCAACGTGTGATCCGGCACGAGCCGAGGACGCCGTCGACCAGTTGCACCTCGTCGAGTCGAGTATTCGCAACTCGTCGTCGCGGTGGTGGCGGTGGAAGTGGTGGCTCAGCACCCGTTCATTGCGCCGCCGCACCCAATCGCCGTTGCGCTGAACGATCGACCTAGTTGAACGTGATACTGACCGTCGCAACCGCTGTTCTGCCGTAGGGGAGGTCGGTCACCGTGCAATGGAACTGTGCGTCGGTTGTCCCGGGGGTGAATGGTTGTTCGACCGACACGGTGAGCTCGAACTTCGGATGTATTGGGTCCGGGCTCTGACCAACGTTGGGGTTGAAAGTAATCCCAACACTGAATCTGGGGTTGGGGCCGTCACCGTCTGCTGGCGTGTTGCATGTGACCGACACCTGGTCACCATCGGGCTCCGTGGGTAGCAGCGGGATCTCGACGGTCGGCGCACCGTTGGTCGCCCCCGTTGCGTCGGGCACTGTCGGCGGACGGTTGGATGTGATCGTGATCGTCGAGCTCGACGTCAGCTGGCCGGGTTCGTCGCGGACCGTGTAGCTCACCTCGGTCTTTCCGTGGACCAGGGTGAAATCGATCGATTGGGGGCAGCTGACAGCAGGCACGATGACTGTGCTGCCGTTGTCAGGGACACCCACTGTGTGCACGCACTTCAGATCGCCGTCGGGATCGATGTCGTTTGCCGTGGGGTCGAACGAGATCGCCGAAGCCTCGGTCGTAAACTGATCGGGCACCGCGATCGGGGCCTGATTGGCGATGATCAACGTGATGTTGGCCGTCGCTGTCAACCCGCCGGGGTCCTCGACGGTCGCGGTGAAGGCGTAGTTCCCGCTCGCGGTGTTGGCAGGTGGCGCGGCGCTGATGACTGTCTCATCCATGGGGTTGCCTGGCGAGGCAGGCGGGAGACGGTTGACCCAGCCCGGGTTGCCAGCGAGTGCCGTGATCTGCAACGGTTCTTGGTCGGAAGCCAGGTCGGTGGCCCGCAATATCAGCGAGCCACCGCGTGCCAGATTGCTGGTGATCGTGCCGCCCTCCGGACTGTGGTTCACGTCGATCGTCAGCGTGCCCTCTGTCGTCTGCTGACATCCGTTGGCGACCGTGTAGGTCACGGTCTCGACTCCGTTGAAGCCGGCTGGTGGTGTGTAGACGCCGGTGGCCCCGGTCAACTGGGCGCCGCTGACGCTGCGGATGCTGCCGGACAGCACGTACTTGTTCAGGTCGATGCTGATCGGTGTCCGATAGGGCGTGAAGAGAAGCGGATCGCCCGAGGTTGCGGGTGGGCTGACTGCACAGTCCCTGACGAAGATCGTGATGTTGCCGTCGTCGGTGAATCCGGAGCCGTCGCTGAGCGTGTATGTCAGGGTGGTGCTTCCTCGTGCGTTGGGTTGGGCGACGAACGTCAGCTCACTCCCCACGAAATCGACCGTGCCGAAGTCGGCCGGCGGTCTCTTGTTGAGCTGGATCTGGAACTGGTCGCCAGGGTCGCTGTATCCGGTGTCGTTGGCGAGCAGGTCGATGCTGTTGGAACCACCGCTCTGCACGACCATGTTGTCGTCGTTGGCGACCGGAGGGCTGCCCTGCTGGAGCTCGCTGACCGCGATCCTGATCTTGCTGGAGGCGCTGAGGCCGTCGGCGTTGGCGACGGTGTAGCTCAGCACGACGGGCCCGGCCGCGGTTGCGACCACGGTGACGATGCCGCTGCTGATCTGTGGTGACGGCGCCGGGCCTGAATCGACAGTGACCGCACCGAGCGTGAGCTCGCCGGGGTTCGCGTCCTTCAACTCCGTCAGGACGTCGACCGGTATCGGCTCGCCGACCAAACCGTTCTTGAGGATCTCGTGGACCGATGGCGGTGTGCCTGGCGAGGTGGTGGTCGTCGCCGGGTCGTTGAGTTTGATCGACACACTGTCGCTGGCGTTTCCATCGTGCCCGTCGCTGATCGTGAAGGTGACCGTGACCCCGGTGGGGGTCTTCTCGGCCGAGCCGGCCAGCGGTGCGGTGTACAGGAAGCTGTCGCCGTTCTGCCTGATCTCCGTCCTGCCATTCAGTGGGTTGTCGACGGACACGAAGACCAGGTGGTCGGTGACATCAGCATCCGTGGCCAGGTCCGTGACGTTCACCAGGAGCGTCTTGCCGAGATCGACACCGAGTTGCACCCTGCTCGTATCGATGACGGGTATGTGATTGCCGGCGGGCGCCTCGGTGACCGTGACGATGATCGACGCCTCGCCGGTCAGGCCCTGGCGGTTGATGACGGTGTACTTGCAGCGGAACGTGCCACTCTGGCCCTTCGGTGGAGAGTACGTGACCCGATCATCCGCCGTCCGCTTCGCGTCGCCCCCGTTGGGACATGCGGGGTCGCCGACGAGGTTCGGCTGTCCACCGCCCGACGGGTCGCCGTCATTGGCCAGCACATCGATGTTGACCGGCTTGTCGACCTCGGTGTCGGCGAAGTCGTCGCGGGCGAACGGTGCACGCGGCAACGCCTCGAGCAGCACGGTGACGGTAACCTTGCCGGTGGCCTCGTGGCCATTTCCGTCCGTGATGGTGTACGTGAATGTGACAGGTGTGGGCTCTGTGATGTCGGGGAGGTTCGGAGTGAACCGAACGAAGTTTCCCTCGACCGTTGCGGTGCCTGCCCCGCCCGACGGCGTGCTGGCGGTCAGCACGCGCAGGGGGTCGTGATCCGGATCTTCATCGTTGGCGGTCACCGGGATCTTGACCGAGTTGCCGACGCCAACGCGCTCGACGTCGGCGTTGGCGACAGGCGGACTGTTCTCTGCCGTGTCAGCGATCCTCA
>JANMMQ010000301.1:0-6259 GCA_031373465.1 Ilumatobacteraceae bacterium
CCAGCTGGGCAGCGACAGCATGTCGACGCCATCGAGCGTGACGGAACCGGAGATGACCTCGTAGCCCGGTTTACCCATCACGACCGCCGACAGCGTGCTCTTGCCGGCGCCGTTCGGGCCCATGACGGCATGCACCTCGCCCGAGCTGACGGTCAAGGTGACGCCGTTGAGGATGGTCTTGCCGGCTACCGACGCAACCAGGTCGCGAATCTCGAGGGTGCTCATTGAGGATGCTCCAGGTCGATCTCGATCATGCCGTCGACCACGCGGGCGACGTACACGGGGACGGGCTGTGTGGCCGGCAGCGTCTGCGGTTCACCGGTCTCGAGGCTGAACGTGCTGCCGTGCTTCCAACACTCGATCTCTTTGGTCTCGGGGATGACCTCGCCCTCGCTCAGCGAGACTTCGGCATGGCTGCAGGTGTCGCCGATGGCATAGACGTCGTCTCCGATGCGCACGACGGCGACCGGGCGTCCATCGATCTCGAACCGGCGTGCGCTGTTGGGCGCGAGATCGTCGAGCGCACACACGACGGTGCTCATCTCGTCCGCCGATCCAACTTGGCTGCGACCTGGGCACGCAGTTCGCCGGCCAATGGACCGACCGGTAGTTGGGCCAGGACTTCGTCGAAGAAGCCCAACACAACGAGGCGCTCGGCTGTCTCGGGCGGGATGCCGCGGCTCTCGAGATAGAAACGCTGATCCTCGTCGATGGGACCGATGGTGCTGGCATGGCTGCACTTCACGTCGTTGGTCTCGATCTCGAGGTTGGGCACGCTCTCCGCCCAAGCGCCGGCGCTGAGGGTCAGGTTTCGATTGGTTTGGTACGCCACCGACCCCTTGGCATCGTGACCGATCCTGATCAAGCCGGTGTAGACGCTGCGTGCCGTGTCCTGCACGGCGCCCTTGAACAGAAGGTCGCTGGTGGTCCTCGGGGCGACGTGATCCTGGAGGGTACGGAAGTCGTGCATCTGGGTGGCGTCGGCGTAGTAGAGGGCGACCTGGCGGGTGCTGGCGCCCTGGCCGATCACCTTGACGTCGGTGCGCACCCGCGCATATTCGCCGCCAAGGGCGACGGTGGCCAACAGCGTTGTCGAGTCGCGGTCGCCCGTCGCCTGCTGATGCCCGAGCTGCCAGACCGAGGTGCTGAGCTCATTGATCGCTACGTACGTGACGCGCGCGGCCTGCTGGGTCCGCACGAACAGCCGCGGCACGACGAGCGCAGCCCCGGTGCCGTCGGAGACGAACCGCTCGACGACGGTGACCTCGCTGTTCTCCCCGGCATCGATGACAAGGCGGGGAAATGTCGCCTCGTTGTTGCCGTGGACCGTGTGCGTGACGAGGATCGGACCCGCGACGTGTGCACCCCGCGGCACCGACAGCACGGTCTCGCCGTAGAACGACGCGCTGAGCTCGTCGAAGAGGTCGTGCACCGTCGCGGTGTCGAGGTCGTGCGCTTCGCCGATGTACCCGTTCGCACCCTGCACGGTTGTCGTCGGTGCGACCGGGTGAAAGCGGTCAAGCTCGAGCTCGCCGATGCGGCTGTAGCGCCAAACCTCCTGCTCCGCCGTTGGCAGGTCCATTGCCGCTGCACGCTCGGCGGCGGCCTTTCGCCGCAGGTCAGAGGGGTCAACCACATCGGGTGAGAACGCAAGCACGGGCGAAATTCTACTACCCGCGTAGGACTAATCCGATTTAGTCATCGCGGAAGCGGCGCAGGATCCGACGCAGTCGCTTGCGCGGCGGCCTTCGGCTGACACCGGCTTCAGACATCACCTGCGGCCCGATCGAGTTGAGGAAGTCCTCGGCCTCGTCGAGGATCGCCGCAGCACTGCCATCATCGAGCCCGGGTGGTTCGCGCGGCGTCGGCGGTGCGACCATCGATCCGTACGTCCAGCCGGCGTCCATCCGCGGTTCGAATGCCTGGCAGTGCTCCGGGCATCGCCACGGCGCGTCGGGGGCCAGGTCGAGGTTGCACTTGCGCACCGTTTCGCCGTTGGCGTAGGTGCGACTCTCGAAGTTCTTGCACTCCTGGCGCATTGGCATACGCGAAGCGTAGAACGGCTACGGCAATGCGCAACCTTCACGCCAAACTCTCAACAGATCACAGCAGTGACCGCGCCGGCTGTCGGCCTACGCTCGCGGTTACCCGGCTGATTAGCCGACGCTGCCTTCCATCTGCAGTTCGATCAGGCGGCTCCACTCGACCGCGTACTCCATGGGCAATGTGCGCGTGATCGGCTCGATGAAGCCGTTGACCACCATGCTCATCGCCTGCTCTTGCGAGAGCCCACGACTCATCAGGTAGAACAACTGCTCGTCGGCGATCTTGCTGACGGTTGCCTCGTGACCGATCTCGGCGTCGCGCTCGCCCACCTCCATGTACGGCATCGTGCGGCTCTCGCTCTCCTCGTCGAGGATCAACGCATCGCACTGCACGTGGCTCTTGCAGCCGTATGCACCTTCCTCGACGCGCACCAGACCGCGGTAGGTGGTGATCCCGCCGTCCTTGCTGATCGACTTCGACACGATCTTCGACGTCGTCTCCGGGGCAGCGTGGACCATCTTGGCGCCGGCATCCTGGTGCTGGCCGGGGCCGGCGTAGGCGACGGAGAGAACCTCGCCCGTTGCCTTCGGACCCACCAGGTAGACGCTTGGGTACTTCATGGTCAACTTCGAGCCGATGTTGCCGTCGATCCACTCCATGTGCCCCTCGGCCTCGACGCGAGCCCGCTTGGTCACGAGGTTGTAGACGTTCGGCGACCAGTTCTGGATGGTCGTGTACGTCACCCTGGCCGACGGCTTGACGACGATCTCGACGACCGCCGAGTGCAGCGAGTCGTTGGTGTACACCGGGGCTGAGCACCCTTCGATGTAGTGGACCTGCGAGCCCTCGTCAGCGATGATCAGGGTGCGCTCGAACTGGCCGGCGTTCTCGCTGTTGATGCGGAAGTAGGCCTGCAACGGCATCTCGACCTCGACACCCGGCGGGACATAGATGAAGCTGCCCCCGCTCCACACCGCAGTGTTGAGGGCGGCGAACTTGTTGTCGCCGGGCGGGATGATCGTGCCGAAGTACTTGCGGACGAGGTCCGGGTACTCGCGCAACGCCGTGTCCATGTCGCAGAACAGGATCCCCTGTTGTTCGAGGTCCTCACGATTGCGGTGGAAGACGACTTCCGAGTTGTGCACCACAAAGCCTTCGGCCACGAAGTTGTGGTGGCCCTCGACCTCGATGTCGTATGTCGGCTCGACGCCGACCGATTCGATCGATTCGACCCGCACAAATCCGAGCATGTCGCTGCTGTGCTTCTTGAACGACGTGCCTTTGGCCGTTCGATTTGTGTGTGCGTACTGCCGTGCGGACAGCCGGCCGGCCTTCTTCGGTGAACGCAAGGGAAGTCGATCGAAGCGCCCGGAAAGATGGAGGCGGTAGCCAGTGGTGAGGCGTTCGGGGTCGTGAGGATGGCGAGATGTGAAGCTGCGGTTGCGCGAGACGCCGATACCGCACATCTGGGCCAACTCGCGAATGTCGTCGAGCAGCGCGGGGTTTCCACTCGTGATCACAGGGTTCTTGGCAGACGCGTGTGCTCGCACCGTGCCATCGGCATCGATGAACCCGGCGAGCAGCGCAAGGCGCTGATCGGCCGGCAGCCCATACGCCCACGCGGGGATCCGCTTGGTCAACGATCGGCCGCCCAGACCATTCATCTGCAGGAACTCGGCCAGCGCCGCGGTCCCACGTGCGGTGAGGCGTTGCTTGTCGGATGCGATCGCGAAGTCGAGATCGAACTCCTGCTTGCCAATCCTGATGATCTCGTCGACCAAACCGGTATCGGCCGCGTCGACAGCGATCTGCACACTCACATATCCATCGCTGTGCTTGAAGAACCCATCGCCCAGGAACAGACCAAGGAACCAGCAGAGATCACTGTTCGTGAAACCATGACCGAGGCCACAGTGCGGATCGCGGCGAGAGAGCCCATGCGGCATGCCGAACGACGGAAGATCGGTGGGGACGGCAACGAGATCGCCGACACGCAATTGTTCAACGGCCACCCACGTCGGCTGGTAACGGGCCTTCAACGAACCCTCACGACGTACGTCGCGCAATACGTAGAAGGGATGGTTTGCCGAGGCGCCGATCGTGCGCGAGCCGGCCGTGATCTCGAAAATCTCCTTGTCGCCAGAACTACCCCCGCCGACGACACGAGCGACCTCGATCGATCGGGTGGCCTCGTCGAGCGCGAACACCTGATCGCCAGGCCCAAGTTCTTTGATCGCCCGCATGCCGCGCGTGGTCCACACCAGCGTCGAACCCCGGAGGCACTCATACTGTGCGGTGACCCCGGCGAGGTACTTGCGCTCGGCTTCGGGGATCCCCAACTTCTCGTAGGTCGCCTTCATCTGCTCGGGAAGGTCGTCCCACTCGCTGACCTGATCGGTGGCCGGCTTGAGGTAGTAGTAGATGTCCTGGAAATCGATGTCGGGCATGTTGACGGCGAACCAGGCTGCCATGGGCTTCTTCTCGAACATCCGCAGGCTGCGTTGACGCTGCTTGGTCATCCACGTCGGCTCGCCCTTCCACCACGAGATCTGATCCACGACCGCTGCATCGAGACCCTTATGTGGCTTGAACGCGTACTCGACGTTGTCGTCGCTCCAGCCGAGGCTGTACTTGCTGAGGTCGAGATCGAAAGTCGTCATTGCTGACTCCAATTCACGCAGAGACTGGTTGTGGGAATTTCCACTACGCACATAGTAACAATTCAGCGGCAGGATGCCACGGAAAACTGCCGCCCTCAGGCGGCGCGGACGTGCTGCACGTCGATGAAGATGCACTCGCCGGGGCACGCCAGGGCGGCGTGGATGACCGCCTGCTCGTTGCGGGCGGCGACTCTGGCGAGGCTGCCGCCTCCTCCGGGGTCATTGAGGACGAACTGGGCCTCGGCCACGTAGGCGATGCCGTCTTCGAGTTGCACGAACACATCGGGGCAGTGATCGACGCACAGTCCGTCGCCCGTGCACAAGTCTTGGTCGATCCACACCCGCATGAGAATGCCGACCTTACCGTCAGTTCCCGGCACGGCGGCGAATTGACGTCGACGGATACTGTGTGCGCCGTGCACGAACCTCTTGCCAAGCAGATCGAACACCATTGGGACCGCCCGACCGGACGTGTCGAGGACCCGTGGGCGTGGCTGCGCGATCGCAACGACCCCGACACGATCGCCTACCTGGAGGCCGAGAACGCATTTACCGCGGCCTGGTTCGCGGATCACGATGACCTCGTCGAGACGATCTTCGGCGAGATCAAGTCGCGCATCCAGGAGACCGACGTGACCGCGCCGATCAAGGACGGCGAGTGGTGGTACACCTCGCGCACCGAGGAAGGCCGCAACTACCCGATCCACTGCCGAGGTCGATCTGCCGAGGACGCAGCTGCCCAGGTCTTGCTCGACGAGAACAACGAGGCGGCAGGTCACGATTTCTTCTCCGTCGAGGCATTCGACGTCAGCCCCAACCAGCGCCTTCTCGCCTGGAGCGCCGATCTCAACGGCGGCGAGAAGTACACCCTGCGGATCCGCGATCTCGACACCGGCGTCGACGCCGACGACGTGGTCCACGACGTCGCCTGGTGTGGAACCGCGTGGTCGGAGGACAACAGGTCCGTCTTCTACGTCACTGCCAACGAGGCGATGCGTCCGCACAAGGTCTGGCGGCATGACCTCGGCACTGACCAGTCCGCCGACACTCTCGTCTTCGAAGAGAAGGACGAGCGGTTCTACGTGTACATCGAGCTCAGTCGCAGCGGCAAGTGGATCATCATCGACAGTCGTTGCAAGACGTCCTCCGAGATCTTGTTGATTCCCGCCGACGACCCCTCCGATGCCCCGCGGATCGTGCGGCCGCGCACCGACGACGTCGAGTACGCCGTCGACCACTGGGGCGACCGTTTCCTCATCCTCACCAACCTCGACGCGGAGGATTTCCGGGTGATGACCGCACCCATCGACGCGCCGGACGAATGGAGCGAGCTGATCCCCCACCAGGCCGGTCGGCGGATCGTCTCCACCGAACCCTTCGAGGGCCATCTGGTGCTGCACGAGTGGAGCGACGCCCAGCAACAGCTGCGTGTGCTGTTCGGCGACGGCGGCGAGCGTGTCTTCGATCTCGGCAACGAGCCACACGACGTCGAAGTCGACGCCAACCCCGAGTGGCGCAGCGAGACGTTTCGGTACCGGTACCAGTCGCTGACC
>JANMMQ010000304.1:0-4211 GCA_031373465.1 Ilumatobacteraceae bacterium
AACGTCGCGATTCGAGCTGGACGAAGGTCAGAAGCGCTCACGTCGGGCCGAGGGCCGCGAACTGCTGCTGTGGGTCAGTGGCCCGCAACACGGTGAGTGCCGGTACCTGGCTGATGGCGACACATTGGACCTCAGCGGTCCCGCCAGCGCATTCCTGGTCCAAGAGACCGTGATCCACGACGATTCCTCGACTGTCCACCCCTAAGACATCCGGAGTACATCAGAGGTTCGCCTCGGTTCCGTAGAACGTCACTGTTGGTGCCGCCAATCAGCGGCACCCGGACAGCGAAGGAACCGGAATGATCAGACACAAGATCACGAAGACCGCCATGCTCGCAGGGGCGATTAGCGCCGCTCTAATGGTCGGGGCGGCGCTCGCCGGCAGTGACGTCGGCCAGCAGAACCAGCAGCGTCTCGACGACAAAGCGAAGGACCTTTTCGGATTCGACAAGCCCGTCGCGGCCTCGTCCAATGTCTCGGCCGACCTGGCCGCGGCTCGGGCGAATCCCACCAAGCTCGTCACGCTCGCCAAAGGTCTCAAGGCCCGTGTGATCACGTCCGGCAACGCCGGCGCGGTCCTCGACCAGATGGTGCTGTGGCCTCCCACCGGAACAGCGACGCACATCATCGCGTGCAACGAAGTGGGCACGACCACCTCCGGCCTCCAGCGCATCGACCTTTCCACCGGCATCGCCGAAACGATCCTCACCGGAACCACGTCGTGTGACCCGGTTCGGGTCACCTCGTGGGGCACCGTGATTGTCGCCGAGGAAGCCGGTGCGAGCGGCCAACTGCTCGAGATCGTCAACCCACTTGCGACGACAAGTGTTCTTTTCGACCGAGTTGCCGGCACCGTGAGCGGCGGGGACGCCGGCAATGTCGCCGTGCGACGAAGCGTCGGCACTCTTTCCTGGGAATCCATCGCGCTGTACGACTCCGGCCTGATGTACTACGGCGACGAGAACCGCCCATCGAACGGCACGGCCGGCGGCGCCTACTTCAAGTTCGTTCCTTCGACTCCGTGGGACGGCACGACCACCATCACCACCGGTGCCGACCTGTCGAAGTCACCGCTCGCTTCGGGAACGATCCTCGGGCTGCGCGTCGGCAAGCGTGGCGCGGCAGGCACGCTGAACAGCGGCAACGACTACGGCCAGGGCACGCAGACCGGGCAGGGTGCGTGGATCGCGATCTGCCAAGCTGCAGCGTGCGAGGGCATGAACCTGCGTACGGCAAGCGTTGCCAACAAGCTGACCGGCTACTACCGCCCGGAGGACAGCGAGATCGATCGTCCGTCACTGGCTGCCGGTCAGGTCAAGTGGTGCGCCAACAACACCGGCAACGAGGGCGAGGACCACTCCTGGGGCGAGACCATCTGTGTCACCGATGGAACACTCGCTGAGGCGTTGGGCAACACCGCGTCGCCGGAGGTCCAGTACTTCATGGTCGGCTCGGCGGATCTGGCGATGGTCGACAACATCGCCCAGCAACCGGTCACCAACAACTGGGTGCTGCACGAGGACGGCGACATCGCCACAACCAACAAGAACAACGATCTGTTCATCTGCCTGCCCGATGGTGCCGATGCCGACACGCTGACCGACGGCTGCGTTCGCATGGGTACGTTGAACGACCTCCCCACCAACGACCCCGCGGCTGCCAACCACAGCGAAGGTGCGGAGTGGACGGGGGGCTTCTTCGATTCGACCGGCAAGCACTTCTACGTGAGCATTCAGCACAACATGACCGGCTTCGGGGTCGTGCTCGACATCACCGGGTTCGACAACGTCGGCCACTGAACCCAGCCAGCGATGTTGTCATGCGTTGACCGTTGCCCGCACGGTCAGCGCATGACAACTCGTCAGAGGCGGATGACGGCGTCGAGCGCGAGGTCGAGCAAGTGCTCACGCGCTGTGGACTGCGATTCCCAGTTGCGGTGGTCCCACTCGGCCGCGCTCACATCGTCGCCGGCGTAGAGCAATTGGGCGTAGACGACACCGCGGAACGCTGCGGCGGCGAACATTGCCGCCGCCTCCATCTCGACCGTGATGCAGCCCTGATCGCGCCGGCGGGCGACCTTGGCTGGGGTCTCGCGGAAGAAGGCATCCGTCGTCCACGTCACGCCGCGGTCGTGCGGCACGCCTGCCTCGGTCAGCACATCGTCGATCACGGCCAGCGCGCGTGGGTGCGGCACCACAGCAACATCCGCAGGCGCGTAGTGATAGCTCGTGCCTTCGTCACGCACGGCCCCGACCGGCACGATCACATGACCGACGTCGAAACCGGGGCGGACGATTCCTGCGCCGCCACAACCGATGATCTGCGTCGCACCAAGCGAGATCACGACCTCGAGCGAGGTGACGGCGGCCGGCGCGCCGACTCCGGGGCTGACCAGCGCGACGTCGTAGCCCTTGTGCTCGATCACGCAGATCGCATGATCGCCGTGCTCGAAGGGCACGTTGTGGATCGGCACCACACCGACCGTGCGGTCGCGCACGACGTTCCCGAACCAGCACATCACGGCACGCGTCGGGAATCCCAGCATCGGCCGATGAATGGACGGGTTGATCACCGCGTCCGGAGAAGGATCGAACTCGAAGAGCGGATGCTCGTTCGGCGTCATAGGCGTGTCGTGGAGTGTGGCATGGAACGTGTCAGTGACATCACGCGCTGGACTGCGAGGTGGTGCGCCTGATCTCGACGATGCGCTCGTCGGCGTGATTGACGTCGTCACCCTGGTCGTTCATCAACTTGGCTCGATCCTTCGCTGCCTCACGTTCCGCCAACTTTGTGTCGACACGGGCGATCGCAGCTTCGGTTCCGTGCTCGTTGATGAACTCTGCCCACTCGACCAATGCGTCGACCATCTCCGACTCGGGAACGACCGCGACGTTGCGACCCTTGACGAACAGATGGCCTCGCTTGTTACCGGCGGCGATGCCGAGGTCTGCCTCGCGAGCTTCGCCGGGACCATTGACGACGCAGCCCATCACCGCGACCTGCAACGGGATCTTGCGATCGCCGAACGCTTCCATGGCTCTGTTGGCGACATCGATGACGTCGATCTCCGCTCTTCCGCAACTAGGGCAGGCGATCAAGTCGATGTTCTTGCGTTCGCGCAGACCCAACGCCTCGAGCAGTTGCCGGCCGGCCCTGGCTTCTTCCACGGGATCGGCAGTGAGCGAGTAACGAATGGTGTCGCCAATGCCTTCCATCAACAAGGTGGCGATGCCGGCAGTGGCCTTCACCAGTCCCGCAGGCGGCGGGCCTGCTTCGGTGACGCCGAGGTGCAAGGGCACGTCGGTGACCTCGCTGAGTTGGCGATAGGCCTCGACCATCAACGGCACGCTCGACGCCTTGACGCTGATCTTCATCAGGTCGAAGCCGACCTCGTGGAAGTAGGCCATCTCACGTTGAGCACTCTCGACCATCGCCTCGGGTGTGATGCCCCCGTACTTCTCGTACAGCGTGGGATCGAGCGAACCGCCGTTGACACCGATGCGGATCGAGATCTGCCGATCGCGAGCCTCGGATGCGACGGCCTTGATGTGTTCGGGTTTGCGGATGTTGCCCGGATTGAGACGCAGGCCCTGCACGCCCGCCTCCATCGCCGCCAGGGCCATGCGGTACTGGTGATGGATGTCGGCGATGATCGGGATGGGTGAACGCGGAACGATCTGGGCGAGACCCTCGGCAGCCTCCCGCTCGTTGCAAGTGCAGCGGACGATGTCGCATCCGGCAGCAGCCAGCGCATAGATCTGTTGAAGGGTGCCCTCGACGTCGGCCGTCTTGGTGATCGTCATCGACTGCACCGAGATCGGCGCTCCCCCGCCTACCGGGACCTTGCCGACGTGAATCTGGCGGGTGGCCTTGCGCTCGATGGGCATGAGAGAAGTGTGCCAGCTCAGCCCGGCGGCTTGGCGAAGTCCAGGTAGAAAGCAGTGATGAACAGCGTGGCCAACAACGCGATCATCGTCATCGCCACCGGCATCATCTTGGTGATGTCGGCTCGGTAGGGCGGCCGGCCGCGACGGGAGCGCAGCCGCTCGTATGTGGCGATTGCCGCGTGCCCGCCATCGAATGGCAGCACCGGGAACATGTTGAGCAAACCCACGAACACGTTGACAGCCGCCAACGTGATCAAAACGCCACCCAACCCGGACTCCTTGCCGATGGTATTGCTCAAGCGGCCGATGCCGACCACTGTGGTC
>JANMMQ010000309.1:0-6306 GCA_031373465.1 Ilumatobacteraceae bacterium
CACTGATGGGGTTGCGTTTGTGAGGCATCGCGCTGGAGCCCTTCTGGCCCGGCTTGAAGCCTTCCTGCACCTCACCGACCTCGGTGCGCTGAAGATGCCGCAACTCCACCGCGATCATCTCCATCGTCGTGCCCACAGCGGCGCATGCCCAGAGGTACTCGGCATGACGGTCGCGGGGTATCACTTGCGTCGCCGGCACCGGCGTGAGGCCGAGCTTGGCGCCCACGTACGCCTCGACCGACGGATCGATGTTCGAGTAGGTGCCCACCGCTCCACTGAGCTTGCACACCGCGATCGCGTGCCGGGCGGCTCGTAGTCGATCGCGATCACGGTCGATCTGCAACGCCCACAACGCAACCTTGGCGCCGAAGGTGGTCGGCTCGGCATGGATGCCGTGGGTGCGACCGATCATCACGGTTTGACGGTGAGCGCGGGCGAGGTCGATGACGGTGCTCAGCAGAGAACAGGACGCGTCGATCAAAAGCTCGGCTGCGTCGCGCAGCGCCCAGCACCACGCGGTGTCGACGATGTCGCTGGAGGTCAGCCCGTAGTGGATCCATGCTGCCGCCGGATGACCGATAGTGGCTTGCATGACGTCGACGAACGCTGCGACATCGTGCTCCGTCACCGCCTCGCGCTCGCTGACCGCCCGGACGAAGGCCTCGTCCACCACTGGGGCATTGGCGCGGCAGATCGCCGCATCTTCGGCCGGCACGACTCCAAGCCTGGCCTGCGCCTCCAGGGCGAGGAGCTCGATCTCCACGTACCGCGTGAACCGGGCAGTGTCGGAGAACACCGCTGCCATCTCCGGCAGCGAGTACCGATCGATCACTGCCACTCCAGCACTGCATCGCGTGCGGGACCGGTGCCGACGATCCGCACGGGCACCCCGACCTCCGTCTCAACCAGCGCGACGAACTCCGCGGCTCTGGGGGGGAGGTCATTGCGGCTGCGCACCGCCGAGATGTCGCACAGCCAACCGTCGAGAACGGCGTAGACCGGACGACCATCACGGTCGTATTCCGTGCAGACCTTGATCTCGGGAAACGTGTCGAGCACGTCGAGCTTGGTCAGGGCGATCTCGGTCAGCGAGTTGATGCGCACCGCCTTGCGCAACATCACGCAGTCGAGCCAGCCGGTGCGACGACGACGGCCGGTGACGGTGCCGAACTCGTGGCCGATCTCGACCAGCTTGTCGCCGGTCTCGTCGAGCAACTCGGTGTGGAACGGGCCGCTGCCGACACGTGTCGTATACGCCTTGGTGATGCCGACGATGCGGTTGAGGTACAGCGGACCGATTCCGGTGCCCACGCACGCCCCGCCCGCGGTCGGGTTCGATGAGGTGACGTACGGATACGTGCCGTGGTCGAGATCGAGGAACGTCGCTTGCGCGCCCTCCAGCAGGAGATGCTCGCCTGCGTCGAGGGCGTCGTGGAGCAGTTGCACGGTATCGATCACGTAAGGCGCGAGACGCTTGCCGAAGGTGACGAAACGCTCGACGACATCGTCGACGTCGAGTGGTTCACCACCGAGGGCAACGATCTCAGCATTGTGGCTGACCGCGCGATCCTTCACCGCGGTGGCAAAGGCGGCCGGATCGAGGACCTCGCCGGCGCGCACACCTTCGCGCCGGGCCTTGTCGGCGTATGCGGGGCCGATGCCCTTCAGCGTGGTGCCGATCCGCGCGTCGCCGCGACCGGCTTCGTACAGCGCATCCAGGGCCTGATGCCACGGGAAGATGAGGTGTGCCTGACTGCTGACCAAGAGCTTGGCGCAACTCACACCACGACCCTCGAGCGTGTCGATCTCGTTGAACAGTGTGGGCATGTCGATGACGACGCCGTTGCCGATCACGGGGATCACATGCGGGTACAGCACGCCGCTGGGGACGAGTTGCAGCGCGTAGCGCTCGGTGCCGACGACCACGGTGTGCCCGGCGTTGTGGCCACCTTGGTAGCGCACGACATGGGTGTGTTCGCTGGCCAGCAGGTCGATGACCTTGGCCTTGCCCTCATCTCCCCATTGGGCTCCAACGACGACGGTGACGGGCATGGCGAGACGCTCCTAGCGGCTTCGGGCGGAACGTGGGGGAATCCTACCCGATACCCTCGTCGCTCATGTCGGTGCTGCGCACGATGACCTGGTCAGCGATGGACGAAGCGGCGCGGCAGACGCTGTGCGCACGCGGCTTGGAGGCCATTTTCGACCCGGATCTGAAGGCGGCGATCGAACGCATCATCGACGACGTTCGCACCAGCGGTGACGAGGCCGTCTGTCGCGCGCTTCGCGAGTTCGATCACGTATCGATCGAACCGGATCAACTCCGCGCCACCGCCGACGAGATCGCCGGCGCGGAAGTTTCAGCCGATGTCGACACGGCGATCGACGATGCCATCGTCCACCTGCGGGCCTTCAACGAACAGCTCATGATGCGAGCCGCTGACTGGAGCTTCGAGAGCGAGCCCGGCCTGTCGGTCGGCGAGAAGATCACGCCGATCAGTTCTGCGGGGCTCTTCGTGCCGAGTGGAAAGGCCAGTTATCCCAGCGTCGCGTACCAGCTGGGCGTGCCGGCGACTGTCGCCGGCGTGCCAGAGCTCGCGCTGGTGGTGCCGCCGATGCCGAACGGCGGGGGCGACGTCGATCCGGCTGTCCTTGTCGTGTGTCGAAAGCTCGGCATCGGTAACGTCTTCCGTGTCAACGGTCCAGCCGGTGTAGCCGCGCTCGGCTTCGGTACAGAGACGATCCCCAAGGTCCGCAAGATCGTCGGTCCGGGAAGTCCGCCGGTGGCGTGCGCGCAGGTCGAGATGCAGCGCTACGGCGTTGCGACGATGATGATCCTCGGCCCTACGGAGAGCCTGGTGATCGCCGACGATTCCGCCGACCCTCGCTATCTCGCCGCCGACCTCTTGAACGAGGCGGAACACGGCACCGACTCGTCGGTCATCCTCGTGACGACGTCGACGAGGTTGCTCGCGTCGGTCGACGAAGAGCTGGTGCGGCAAATCGCCGAGCTACCCGGTACACGAGCGCATGCGGCCCATTCCGCGCTCGGCATCAACGGCGGCTGCGTGCTCGTCTCCGACCTCGACGAGGCGGTAGAGGTCGCCAACCGATGGGCGCCCGAGCACCTGCAGGTTGCGGTCGATCCGGCGGCGGAGACCGAATTGGTCGATCGGCTGGTCAACGCCGGCGAGATCCTCGTCGGCCAAAACACCTTGTTCGCGGCCGGCAACTACGTCATCGGTTGCCCAGCCAGCCTGCCCACCGGGGGCTTCGCCCACGTCTCCAGTGGCATCACCGCCGATGCGTTCCTCAAGCGAACAGCGGTTGCTCGTGCGGATGCGACGGCACGTCGAAGGATGACCCGGACGATCGTCTCGATGAGCGAGCACGAAGGGTTTGCCGCTCACGGAAATGCGGCAATGATCCGACGCGACTGACGGTCAGCGCTTCGGCGAACGACGACGGCGACGGCCCGGGATCATCAGCAGCGCACCCAAGACGGACAGCGCCCCGCCGGTGATCATCTTTTCGACGATCGTCCCGCCGGTGTGGGGCAGCTCAGCAGCCCGGTTGAGCACCACGGTGTTGGAGTCCGCCGAGACGGAGGAAACACTCGGACATTCGCCGCCGTTGGCCGACAAGAGCGGGCAGATCAGCTCGAGCGAGATCATGGGCAGCGCTGTCGCGTGAGCTTGGTTGACGATGACCTTGGCCGAGATGTCCGCTGCAGTCACCACGTGAGCAGCCGAGCAGGTCATGGCTTGGCCTGGTACCAAGTTCGTCGGAGCGCAGCCGGAGAGCACAGCGTTCGGATCGGAGATGGCCACGTTCATCAGCGACACGTTGCCCAGGTTCGTCGCGACGATCGTGTAGATCAGCGTGTCGCCGACCTTCTTGAAAGCCGTAGCCGTCGTCGACTTCTCCATCTTCAGATCGGTGATTCGCGTCGCAGGGATGACGATGGTCTGGCTGCTGGCGAAAACAGCGGAGCCGGTGGGCGCCACGCCGGTCACCGACGCCGTGTTCGAGATGCCACCATGATCGAGGTCTGATTGACTGACGACATGCATAGCTGCACAGGTCAGGGTCTGGCCTGGGGCGAGGATGACGGGTGCGCAACCTGTGATGGTCGCGTCCGCATCGGTGATCGTCACGTTGGTCAACGTCGTATTGCCGGTATTCGTCGCGACGAGCGTGAAGGGCACGACCGCGCCGACTGACGAGAAGGTCTTGGCACTCGATGACTTGGTCAGCGTCAACGCAGCCGACGTGGACACAACAGGGCTGACGTCGATGTTCGCCGATGCCTGGGCTGTCACCGGCTGACTCCCCGAGGCACCTGACGCGGTGACGACGTTGACGATCTGTCCCGAGGCGTTCGGCACCACCTGGACGATCAGCGTGATCGTGACAGCGCCACCGAGTGGAAGGTCCGCGGTGAGGAGCGGCGAGCCACTTCCGGACGCCGCGTTGCACACGCCTCCGCTGCTACCGGCGCACGTCCACGACTGTGCAACGAGGGAGGCGGGCACGGGATCGGAGATGCTCACGCCATCGAGACGCGCCGGACCGGCGTTGCTGACGACGATGTCGTACGAGACCGTGTCGCCGGGCATGGCCGTCGCAACGCTGGCCGTTTTCTGAACTGAAAGAGCCGCGGTGAAATCAACGGTCACACTGGCGCTTGCGGTGTTGTTCGTCGGGTCCGGGTCGATGGTGCCGGGCCCGACCGCCGCCGTTGCAGTGTTGACGATGGTCGCGGGTGACGCCGTTGTCGTTGTGGCCGTGACGGTGAACGTGGCCGATCCGCCCGCAGCGAGATCGGTTGTCGTGGCGATGTTCCCGGATCCGGAGGCCGGGCACGAGGAGCCAGCGGTCGCCGCGCAGGTCCACGTCGCGCCGGCGAGCCCGCTGGGCACCGTGTCGAGAACGGTGACTCCGCTGGCCGGATCCGGCCCGATGTCGGCGACAACGACGGAGTACGTGACCGGTTGGCCGGCTCCGACGACAGGAGTGGAGGCCGTCTTCGTCACACGGACGTCGGAGGTGAGCACCAACGTGTCGACGTCGCTGGCCACATTGTTCGCGGGATTCGGATCAGTGGTCCCTGCGGCGACCGTCGCCGACACTGTGTTGGTCAGAGTCCCGATGGAGGTGCCGGCTTGCATCGTGACGGTGAAGGTGACGGTTCCCGCTGCGGCGAGGTCGACCGTGGTGTTGATCGCCCCGCTGCCCGACGCGGTCACACACGACGATCCGGCCGACGCGGCGCAAGTCCAAGAGGCCAGGGTGACGCCGGTTGGAAGAGGATCGTCGATCAGAACCCCTGGAGCGGCTGACGGACCGGCGTTCGCCAACGTGATCGTGTACGTCGACGTGGCCCCGGGCGACTGGGACGCAATGCCGTTCGACTTCGCGACCGAGACGTCGGCGACGGGGTCGAGCGCATCGCTGTCGGTCGCGGCATTGTTGCCAGGATTCGGATCTGTGACGCCGACGGGGGGCGCGACCACGGCGGTGTTCGACAGCGATCCCATTGCGCTGGGTGAGACTGTCCCGACTACGAGGACCACGACGCTGGCACCGACGGCGAGGTTCACGCTCACCACGACGTTGCCGCTCCCGGAGGGCGCGCTGCAGGACGCTCCGGCGGAAGGCACACATGTCCAACTGGCACCCGTGATCGTTGGAGGCAGGAGATCGGTGACAGCAGCGCCGCCAACAGCCGACGGTCCGTTGTTGACAACGGTGATGTCGTAGCCGACAGCGTTGCCGGGGATCACCGACGCGGCGTTGTCGGTCTTGGCGATCACCAGATCGGCGACCGTGTCGACCGACGTGACGTCGGTGGACGAGTTGTTCGTCGGATCGGAGTCGACCACGCCGGTTGGCATGACGACGCCTGCTGTGTTGGACAGGCTGCCGGATGCATTCGCGGCAACGTCAGCCGTCCCGGTGAAGGTGACGGGGGTGCCCGCGGGCATGTCGACGAAGCTGTTGATCGAACCGGAGCCAGTTGGCGCGCCGCAATCGGCGGTGCCGGTCGCGGTGCAGGTCCAGCCGGCATTGACCAGAGCCGCTGGCAGCGCGTCGACCACCTGAATGCCGGCGATGTCGAACGGGCCTGGGTTGCTGACGACGATCGTGTAGGTCGTCGGGGTGCCCGCGACGACCGTGGAAAGGCCGTCGGTTTTGATGATCGAGACGTCGCCGAGACCGTTGACCACCGTTGCGTCCGTGGCAACGTTGTTGGCGCTGTTGGGGTCGTTGACACCCGCAGGGGCGTCGATGGAGACCGTGTTG
>JANMMQ010000317.1:0-27215 GCA_031373465.1 Ilumatobacteraceae bacterium
CTCGCCGGTGACGAGCTGTGTTGGCTCGTACGTACCCTTCGACGTCGTTGCCCAAACGCTGGGCAGCACCTTGAACGCCGTGGTCCACACGTACCACGATGAGTTGGCGCACTCGGTGACCGGGTTGAGGCACTCTGGCCACTGCTCGGCACCGATGACGATCTGGCCGTCGCCGTTGGTGTCTTCCCATTGGTTGATGTTCTGGAACGCCTGGTAGTTGGCGGCGTCCTTGTCGACCGGGCCACCGACCTGGTCGGTACGCCATGCGGCGATGGTGGGGAACTGGTACAGCGGCAACATGACGGCATCGTCGGCAAGGAACTTGGCGACCTGGTGGATCAGGTCAGCTCGCTTGGTCTCATCGACGGTCTTGTCCGAGTCGAGCATCAGCTTCGACGCATCCTCGTTGCACCAACCCGAGTTGTTCTGGCCCTGGTTCCCGTTGGCGGCCGAAGGAACCGACGTGCAAGCCATGATGCCCGTGACCGTGGGGTCGGGGCTGGCGGTTTGGATGTACATGGCCATGTCGTACTCGAGTGCTGGCAGACGCTGCTGGAAGTAGCAGGCTGCGTCGCAGTTGTCGGCGATGATGTTGAAGCCGGCCTTCTTCATCTCCGGGATCAACAGAGCCTGTGTGGACTCACGGCGGGTGTTGCCGGAGTTGATGACCCAGTGGATCTCTGGCGCTGCGCCGCCCTTGGCCCACATGCCATTGGCATCTTTTGCCCAACCAGCACCTTTGAGGATGGTGTCGGCGGCTGTGGCGTCGAAGAAGCTGTCCTTGCCGTCTGCGGAGCCGAAGATCGACTGATCGCACCACGGGCCGATGGTGGGCACCCAGAGACCGCAGTTTAGCAGTGGCCCACCGGGGAAGATCGGATCGTAGATGTTGTCACGGATCAAGTTGCGGTCGATCGACTTGGCGAAAGCGTGACGGAAGTCGGCGTCCTTGAATGCACAGGAGCGGCTCGCGTCGGGCACGCAGTCGACGCCCTGTTGGAAGTACAGGCCTTCGTAGTTTGTGCCGTAGCCAGGCGTCGTCTTGATGTTCGGATCAGTCAGAGCGGCGGTGATACCGGCGTATGCCTGGGGAAAGATGAAGTCGCTCTCACCCGAGACCAATGAAGCGATCTCGGTGTCGCTGTCGGCCTTGGGAACCATGACGATCTTGTCGACAATGCCCGGGTCGTCGCCGTAGTAGCCGGCATTCTTCGCCAGCACGAGCTGGTCGAGGCTCCACGATTGGATCTTGTACGGCATCGCCGAGAACGGGATGTTGTCGGCGAAGTCGGCCGAAACGTCCTTGCAGTCGGTGACGGCGTCTGCCTTGATCAAGCTCCCGAACAGGTTCTTGTACGGTGCATAGACCTCGGAGAAGTTGGCAATGACCTGGTGGTCATCGGTGCCCTGGTCGAGAGACGTGATCTTGTCGTAGCCCACCGTCGAGATCGAACCAGGTGTGTTCAGGATCGCATCCATCGTGCACTTGAAGTCGGCGAACGTGATCTTCGAACCATCATCCCAAACAGCCTTCGGGTTGATGTTCATCGTCAAGGTCATGGCTCCGCCGGCCGATGCTGCCGCGGTGGTCTCTGCGCCACCTGCGGTTGTCTCGGTTGATGCCGCGGATGTCTCGGTTGCTGCAGTAGTTCCGCCGGTGGTTCCGGCTGTGGTGTCGTTCGAGCCGCCCTTGCTGTCACTACCGCAAGCTGCGGCGATGAATGCGAACCCGACGGCCAGTGCAGCGTATCGAGTGCTGCGTTTCGTGATCCTCACGTGGGTGTTCCTCCTATGTGAACGGAGGGAGGTGGGTCTCGGTCGAACGACTGGCAAGCGGGACGCTCGTCGGGAAGGTCGACCACATATCTCACTTCGTCCTCCCCGATCGGAGTGAGCGCAGGACAACATAGCACCGTTGCCTACCGACCGGTAGCCGCACCATTCCGAATGTTCGAGAAATCGGGAGAAAAATTCCAACGGCCAAGACGGCCCGTCAACTGCCCAACTTGCAAATTCGGGCGAATTCGTCGGGATCCAGACTGGCTCCGCCGACCAATGCGCCGTCGATGTCGGCTTGCCCGATGAGCTCGGCGATGTTCGACGATTTCACGCTGCCGCCGTACTGGATCCGCACCGACTCCGCGGCATAGGTTCCGGCGATCTCGGCGACACAGGTGCGGATCGCCGCGCAGACCTGCTGCGCGTCATCCGACGTTGCGGTGCGACCTGTACCGATTGCCCAGATCGGCTCGTAGGCGATCACCAGCGACGCGATCTTGTCGGGTTTCATTCCCTCGAATGCGGCGCGAACCTGGCCGAGAACCTTCTGCTCGGTCTCGCCTGCCTCACGCTCCTCCAAGGTCTCGCCGACGCAAACGATCGGCGTCATCGAATGCCTCTGCACCGCGTGGAGCTTCCTGGCCACGTCGGCGTCGGTCTCGCAGAACAACTGCCGGCGTTCGCTGTGACCGACGATCACAAACTGCACGTTGAGCTTGGCAAGGAACAGCGGCGAGACCTCACCGGTGTACGCGCCCTTGTCTTCCCAGTGGCAGTTCTGCGCGCCGACTGCAAACAACAGCTTGTCGATGTCGATCACGGTCTGCACGCTGCGGATGTCGGTGAAGGGCGGATGGATGCTGACGTCGACATGGTCGAGATCGTCCTTCGTCACCAGATAGGCCAGCTTCTGCACGCACTGGATGGCCTCGAAGTGGTTGTGGTTCATCTTCCAGTTGCCGGAGATCAACGGCCTACGCATTAGGGGCACCTCGCAGCGCTTCGAGGCCTGGAAGGTCGCCGAACTCGATGAGCTCGAGCGACGCTCCCCCGCCGGTCGACACATGATCCACATCGTCGTCGAGCCCGAACTGCGCCAACGCGGCGGCACTGTCGCCGCCGCCGACCACGGTGAACGCCTTGGTGTCGGCCATCGCCTGGGCGACGGTACGAGTGCCGGCGGCGAACCGCAGGTCCTCGAACATGCCCATCGGCCCGTTCCAGAAGACCGTGCGCGCTTCCATGATCACGTCGCTGAACGAGGCCGCAGTGCCCGGTCCGATGTCGAGCCCCTTGGCGCCGTCGGGAAGGTTGACCCCAAACGTCGCGAAGTTGCCGGCGGCGTCGACGCCGACCAGGTCCTCGGGGAGGTGAATTTTCTTGCCCCCCGACGCCGATGCCTCGAGCAGACGTCTGCACGTTTCGATCTGGTCGGGCTCCCACAACGAATCGCCGATCTGACTTCCCTGCGCAGCGAGGAAGGTAAAGCACATCGCCCCGCCGATCACCAGCTCGTCGACGGCCTCGAGCAATGCCTCGACCACGCCGAGCTTGTCGCTGATCTTTGCTCCGCCGAGCACGGCGACGAACGGTCGTTTCGGGTCGTTGCGCAGCCCGAGCAACACCTCCACCTCTTTCTGCATCAACAGGCCCATCGCCGATGGCAGGGTGCGCGGCGGGCCGACGATCGACGCGTGCGCGCGGTGGCACGCACCGAATGCGTCGTCGACGTACGCGTCCATGCCCTCGATCAACGAGGCGACGAACCGAGGATCGTTGCCTTCCTCGCCAGAGTCGAACCGGAGGTTCTCCAACAGCTCGACTCGGGGTGTCAGTTCGGCGAGGCGCTTCCTGACAGGTTCCATCGAGTACTTCGGGTTCGGCTGACCCTTCGGCCGACCCAGGTGCGATGCGCACACGACGTGCCCGCCGCGTTCGACCAGCCACTCGATGGTCGGCACCGCAGCGCGTATGCGGAAGTCGTCAGTGATCACTCCGCTGTCGATCGGAACGTTGAAGTCCGTACGAACCAACACCCGCTTGCCACTCACGTCGCCCAGGTCGGCGAGCGTCGGAATGCGCGTCACTTTCGGCTGTATCTGGTGGTCGGGCTCACTTTCGTTTCGCCCTCTTGGGAATCTTGCGGCCGACGTATAACGCAGTGTCGACGAGCCGGTTCGAGTAACCCCATTCGTTGTCGTACCACGCCAGGACCTTGACCATCGTGCCCATGCTCATTGTCAAGCCGGCATCGAAGATGCTGCTGTGCGGATCGGTGACGATGTCACTCGACACGATGGGGTCGTCGCAGTAGCGCACGATGCCCTTCAGCGGGCCGCTGGCCGCGGCTTTCTTGAAGGCGGCGTTGATCTGGTCGACGGTTGCGGCCTTCTTGAGGTTCGCGGTGAAGTCGACGATCGAGCCGGTCGGCACCGGCACGCGCAGCGAGGTGCCGTCGAGCCTGCCCTTCATCGCTGTCAGCACAAGGCTGGTGGCGCGAGCCGCGCCCGTCGATGTGGGGATGATGTTGATCGCTGCCGCTCGGGCACGCCGCAGATCATTGTGGGGGCCGTCGACGAGCATCTGGTCGCCTGTGTAGGCGTGCACGGTCTGCATCAGCCCTTGTTCGACGCCGAAGTTGTCGTCGAGCACCTTGACCATCGGCACGAAGCAGTTGGTGGTGCAGCTTGCGTTCGAGATCACCTTGTCGGTCGTGAAATCGAAGTCCTTGTGATTGACTCCGTACACGATCGTTGCGTCGGCGCCGTCGCAGGGGGCGGAGACCATGACGACTGGCGCGCCACCCTCGAGGTGGTATGCGGCAGTGTCGCGCTTGGTGAAGATGCCGGTCGACTCGATGACCAGATCGACGCCGAGCTCACCCCACGGCAAAGCCTTGGGGTCGCGCTCCGAGAGCACCTTCAAGACATCGCCATCGACCGAGATCCCGTCCTTGTGCGCCTTGATGGTGTTGGGGAGCGTCCCCAGGACCGAGTCGTACTTCAGGAGGTGGGCCATCGTGTCGAGCGAGCCAAGGTCGTTGACGGCGACGAAGTCGATGTCGACGCCGCGCTGCTTCGCGGCGCGGAAGAAGTTGCGGCCGATTCGACCAAAGCCATTGATACCGACACGGACGGTCATGCGCGATGTTCCTTTCACAGGGCGAAAGTCCGAGGATAGTTGCTCAGCGGGCGAGGTCGCGATGGCCGGTGGTCACGGCGATGCCGCGACCCCTGAGGCGAGCCGCCAGCTCTTCGGCGACCGCGACGCTGCGATGACGTCCACCGGTGCAGCCCATCGCAATGGTGAGATATGTCTTGCCCTCGGCCTCGTATGCCGGCACGAGCTTGACCATCATCGCCTCGAACTCGTCGAGGAATTGGGACGCGTGAGAGCGCTCCAACACGAAGTCTCGGACGGCCGGATCGTGCCCGGTGAGCGGCCGCAACGCCTCTTCCCAATGAGGATTGGGCAGGAAGCGCACGTCCATGACGATGTCGGCATCGAGCGGCAACCCGTACTTGTAGCCGAAGCTCTCGATCGCTATCTGCAGCCGTTGACCGTCCCCGGTCTGGTCGAATGCAGCGATCAACTTCGCCTTGAGTTGGTGGATGTTGAGGTCGGTCGTGTCGATCACCAGATCGGCTGCGCCGCGCACAGGATCGAGCAACGTGCGTTCGAGCTCGATCGCCTCGACGAGTCCCTCTGCCTCCGCGTTCAAGGGATGCTTGCGCCGAGACGAGTCGTAGCGCTTCACCAACTCGGCGGTCGTGGCATCGAGGAAGACGATGCGAACGCGGTGGCCGTCGCCGCGGAGCGCGGCGACCTTCGGGAGGACGTCGATGTGCTGCCGACCGGACACGAGTGCCAGCCGCTCGATGTCGCTGCCGGGCTTGCTCGCCAACTCGACGATGGTGTCGACCAATGAGGTCGGCAGGTTGTCGATCACGTACCAGCCGAGGTCTTCCAGCACCGCCGCGGCGCCCGAACGCCCGGCGCCGGACAATCCGGTGATCAGGACGATGTCAGCCACTGACACGAATCGTATTGCCTACAGCTTGCGTGTTCGGAGATACAGCAGGCGAGGAATGGTCGCCGCGTCGTAGTACTCGCGGGCGCGCTCGAGGAAGCCGTCCGGCGGCGTCGGCTCGAGCATCCGCTCGATCACCAGCCCATTCTCCGCGAGCGTGTTGACGTACCGGCTCAGCGGACGGTGGATGAACGGGATGAACACGTCCTTCTCGACCTCTTCGTCGCTCTCGTGCTCGACGAGGTATGCACCGATCCGCCAGTACTGCTCGGGTGGGTCCAGCACGTGGTCGTCTATCCACCCGCTGTTGGGGGTCTGCAGCAACGGGTGGTTCAAGAAGAAGCAGAACCGCCCGCCGGGTTCGAGCACGCGCCCGACCTCGGAGATAGCTTCGTCGACCTCGCGAATGTGCTCGAACACGAGGCACGCGACCGCGGCGTCGAAGCTCGCGTCGGCGAACGGCAGGGCTGCCGCCTCGGCTCGGGCAAACGACGCGCCGCCGCGTCGCGCGGCGACCGTCACGCAGTTCCACGTGGGGTCGATCCCGATCACGTCTGCGCCCAGCCGCGCGGCCAGCCTGCTGATCTGACCATCGCCGCAACCGACATCCAACACCCGCCTCGCGCCGGCCAGCTCCGAGGCGGCCATCGGCAGGATCTGCTCCTCGTACTCCGGGTCAGCGCCCTCGGTGAAACCCTCGATCCACCACGCGGCGTGGGTCTCCCACAAGCTGTCGTCGTTCACGTGGCCTTCATGTGGCAGCCTCATGTGGCACCACGGTGGAACTTGGCGTGGACCGCTTCGGCTACGGCGTCGGGCAGGAACGACTGAGCCTTCAGTTCGTCGAGTGACGCCTTCTTCACCGAGTTGACCCCGCCCATCACCTGGACCAACTTCTTCTTGCGCGCCTCGCCGAGGCCGGGAATCCCGTCGAGCGCGCTGGCGGTCATCCGCTTGCCGCGCAACTCGCGGTGGAAGGTGTTGGCGAACCTGTGAGCCTCGTCGCGGATTCTCTGCAGCATGAACAACGCCTCGCTGCCCCGCGGCACTTCGACCGGTTCGCTGCGGCCCGGCGTGTAGACCTCTTCGAAGCGCTTTGCCAGCGAGGCGATGGGGATCTCGTCGAACAGACCGAGCGAACGCACCACCCGTTCGGCGACGGCCAACTGTCCCTTGCCGCCGTCGACGAGCAGCAACTGCGGCGGGTACGAGAACTTGCCGGGCCGCTGACCGATTTCGGTCAGGGGACGATCGCGTTCGTCGAGGTAAGCGGTCAGCCGGCGAGTCAGCACCTCTTCCATGGCCGCGTAGTCGTCGTTGCCCGGAACGTCTCTGACCTTGAAGCGGCGATACTCCCGCTTGTTGGGCAATCCGTCTTCGACCACCACCATCGATCCCACGTAGTCACTGCCTTGCAAGTGCGCCATGTCGTAGCACTCGATCCTGAGCGGTGCCTCGGGGAGCGCCAGCAGATCCTGCAACTCGGTGAGTGCGCGGCTCCGCGCGTTGTGATCGCCGGCGCGGCGCAGACGGTGGCGCATGAACTCTTCCTTGGCGTTGCGCGTGACGGTCTCGTGTAATTCGCGCTTGTCGCCGCGCATCGGCACGCGGATCTGAACGCGAGAGCCGCGCATCAGAGTCAACCACTCCTCGTACGTCCGCAGGTCCTCGGGCTCGACCGGCACGAGCACCTGTTTGGGCACACCGAGCGGCGGCTCGTCGCCGTAGAGCTCCTCGAGGATGCGATCGATCAACCCACCGGGGGTGACGTCCTCGACCTTGTCGACCACGAATCCCTTGCGGCCGACCACGCGCCCCTTGCGGACATAGAAAATCTGCACCGCCGCTTCGAGGTCATCATCGGCGAGACCGATCACATCGATGTCTTCGCTGCGCTCCGCAACCATCTGCTGCTTCTCGATCGCCCGGCGAACGGCCACCAGCCGGTCGCGCACACGCGCCGCGCGCTCGTATTCCATCGCATCCGAGGCTGCCTGCATCTCTGCATCGAGCCGCTTGACAATGTCATCGGTGTCGCCCTCGAGGAAGTCGCAGAGCTCGTCGACCAGCTGCCGATAGGCGATTTCGTCGATCTCACCGACGCACGGCCCGCTGCACTTCTCGATGTGGAACAGCAGACAGGGTCGACCCAACCGCTGATGCTCGTTGAACTTGCCCGGGCTGCAGGTACGGATGGGAAAGCTGCGCAGCAAAAGGTCGAGGGTGTCGCGGATTGCGTACGCGTGGGCGTACGGGCCGAAGTACTTCGTGCCCTTGCGCTTACGGCCGCGCATGACCAACGCCCGCGGAAACTGCTCGTCGAGCGTGACCGCCAGGAACGGGTAGCTCTTGTCGTCGCGCAGGCGGATGTTGAAGCGCGGACGGTGCTGCTTGATGAGGCTGTACTCCAGCATCAGCGCCTCGACCTCGTTACGCACCTCGATCCATTCGACCGTCTCCGCTGTGGCAACCATCTGCGCGGTTCGCGGATGCATGTTGCGGGGGTCTTGGAAGTAGTTGGAGAGTCGCTGGCGCAGGCTGGAGGCCTTGCCGACGTAGATCACGCGACCAAGCGCGTCCTTGAACTGATATGACCCAGGAGTGTCGGGAATCGTGCCTGTCGGCGGACGCTGCACCATCAATATGGAGGCTATGGCAAGAGCGACGCTAGGCCTCTGGTGCCGCGACCCGCGGTAGGGTTTGGTCCGTGGCCGGTCGATTTGCCTACTCGAAGCCCAACGGTCGGGGCCCCAACGATCCATGGTTCCGCGTCGGCACCTTGGAGATCGGATCCGCGGCGCTTCTCGGCCTGATGTGCGCGGTGTCCGTCCTCATCTACGCACTCGAACCGATCGACAAGCCGATCCTCACGAAACTGGCGCTGATCCCCGGTGAGGTCACCTCCGGTCAAGTGTGGCGGGTTCTGACCTGGCCTCTCGCAAACGGGCTCGAGCGGCAACTGCTCTGGGTCCTGATCTCGATAGCCGTCCTGTGGTACTTCGGATCGCGCCTCGAAGAACAGGTCGGTCGCACCCGCTTCGCGTGGTTCCTCGTGATGATCATCGTCATCCCAGGCCTCGTCGGCACCGCCCTGGATCTGCCGCAGGCAGGCGTGCACACCGTGCAACTGGTGGTGCTGTTGACGTTCATCGCCGAGTACCCCAACGTTCGATTCTTCTTCGGCATCCCGGCGTGGGTGCTCGGCGCGGTCTATGTCGCCGCCGAGATCCTGCAGCTCGCCGGCGACCGCAACGGCCGGCACCTGCTGTTCTTCATCGTCTCGCTCCTCGTCGGCGCGCTCGCTGCCCGCTCGGTGGGGATGCTCGAAGGGTTCGCCTGGATCCCCAAGATCGGGATGCCGCATCGGCGCCGTGGCCCGAAGCGCGGTCGCCGACCCGCCGTTGTCGCCGGGCCCTGGGCCGGAAGCAACACCTACTCACAGGATCAGAGCGAGCTCGACGACCTGCTCGACAAGATCAGCGCAACGGGGATGAACTCACTCAGCAAGGCCGAGAAGGAACGGCTCAACGAGTTGAGTAAGCGCCTTCGCGGTAGCTGAAGACCATCGTCGCGGCGAACACCGCCAGGACCAGCGCGGCGACGCTCGTCGCGTTGGCGAGCAGGTGGAACCCCCAGGCGCGCTTGATGAAGCCGGAGCCGAACGCCGCACATCCGCCGAAGAAGCTCATCATCAGATCGGCTGTGCCCTGCACCTCTACCCGTTCGGTGATGGCGACCGAACTGGTCACCAGGGCGCTGCCGGCGATCAGCCCGATGTTCCAGCCGAGGCCGAGAAGGAACAGCCCGATGAAGATCAGTGGACGGTGATATCCCGCGAGCACCGCACCCGCCGTGCCGCAGGCGAGGACGACCCCTGCAACCATGACGGCTCGATCGGGGCGAACGCGCTCGACAAATCGACCGACCCACGGCGCCAGACCGTACATTCCGGCGATGTGCACGGCGATGACGTACGGCGAGGAGCCCGCCTGATGGTGGTCGCGCATGTGCGGCGGCGTCATGGTCATCACCGCGACCATCGCTGCCTGCACGGTGATCATCGCTGCCAGCCCGAGCTGCACCATGGGCGAGTGCCGGATCACAACCCATGACCGCTTCACCGATTTGATCGGCTGCACTCGACTTGCCGACGGATCGATCCCACCGATGACGGCCAGCGGATCGGGGCGTAAGCGCCACCACACGATCGCGGCCGCGACGAGGGCAAGGACCGACGCGAACGCGATGGGTCCGACGTTGGGTTCGAGACCCATGTGCCGAGCAAGGCGCTTCCAGAGCGGGGTCAGAACCGGGCCGAAGACGGCGCCCAGAGTGCCCAGCCACACGACCGCGGCGATCGCCCGTGGCCCCTCTCCCGGCTCGGCCAAGTCGGCGGCGACGAATCGCCCCTGCAGCGATGCCGCCTGGGCCCCACCGAACATGACCATGCCGACGAGTAGCAGCCACACCCACCGCATCTGTCCGCCGAAGGCAGCAACTGCGGCTCCGCACGCCCCGATCATGAAGGCGGCGGCGAGCGCCGGACGACGACCTCGCCGCCGGCTGAACGCGGAGAACGAGGGGGCCATCAGCGCGGCGCCCAATGTGAAGGCAGCGTTGCCCGAGCCGGCGAAACGATCGTCGCCGAGCAGGTCCCCGACATAGAGCGCGAGCACTGCGACGACTCCGGCGATGGCCGCCTGACCCGGAATCTGCGTCATCCGAAGCGTCGCGATCGTTCGCCGTTGCAGGGCGGCCCGATCGGCGGTGGTCACCGTGACGCTCACGGTTGAGGTCTAGCCCACGGCGCCGCCATGAGCGTCACCGGCTAGAGCAGCAATGGGCGAAGGAAGCGGCCCGTGTGGCTGGCATCGACAGCGGTGACGTCTTCGGGGCTGCCTTGGGCAACCACGAGACCTCCCCCGCTACCACCTTCCGGCCCGAGGTCGATCAACCAGTCGGCCGTCTTGATCACGTCGAGGTTGTGCTCGATGATCAACACCGTGTTGCCCTGGTCGACCAACCGGGACAGCACAGTCAGCAGTCGGCGCACATCGTCGAAGTGCAGACCCGTGGTCGGCTCGTCGAGCAAGTAGATCGTGTGCCCTGTCGACCGCTTGGCAAGCTCGGACGCCAGCTTCACCCGTTGCGCTTCTCCACCCGACAACGTCGGAGCGGGCTGGCCGAGACGCACGTATCCGAGGCCGACGTCCATCAATGTTTGCATGTATCGCCCGATCGCCGGCTGGTTGGCGAAGAAGCCAACGGCTTCGGCGATGGGCATGTCGAGCACTTCGGCAATGTTCTTGCCCTTGAAGCTGATGTCGAGCGTGTCGCGGTTGTAACGGGCGCCTCTGCATACCTCGCACGGCACGTAGACGTCGGGCAGGAAGTGCATCTCGATCTTGATGTTGCCGTCGCCCGAGCACGCTTCGCAGCGCCCACCCGGCACGTTGAAACTGAACCGCCCGGGCATGTAACCGCGCACCTTGGCCTCGGCGGTCGTGGCGAACAACTTGCGGATGTTGTCGAACACCCCCGTATACGTCGCCGGGTTCGACCGGGGCGTGCGGCCGATCGGCGACTGGTCCATGTCGATCACCTTGTCGAGCAGATCGATGCCTTCGATTCGCTTGTGCTTGCCTGCCGCGTGCTTCGAGCGATAGATCCTTTGCATCAGCACCGGCAGCAGGATGTCGCGCACCAGCGTGCTCTTACCGCTGCCGCTGACGCCGGTAATCGCGACGAAGCACCCGAGTGGGATGCGCACGTCGATGTCGCGCAGGTTGTGTTCGCGCGCGCCCTTGATCTCGAGCCATTCCAGGCCCGGCTGGCGCCGTTGATGCGGGACAGGTATCGACTTCTTCCCGGCCAGGTACTGACCGGTGATCGATTCCTTGACCTTGGTGATGCCCTTGACCGGCCCGCTGTACACGACATCGCCGCCGTGCTCGCCCGCACCCGGACCGATGTCGACGATCCAGTCTGCTTCGCGAATCGTCTCCTCGTCGTGCTCGACGACCAGCACGGTGTTGCCGAGGTCGCGCAGCCGCAGCAGGGTCTCGATCAGTCGCCTGTTGTCGCGCTGGTGGAGCCCGATCGACGGCTCGTCGAGAACGTAGAGCGTGCCCACCAAGCCTGAACCGATCTGGCTGGCCAGGCGGATCCGTTGAGCTTCGCCGCCGGCCAGCGTGGCCGCGTAGCGCGAGAGGCTGAGATAGTCGAGGCCGACGTCGAGCAGGAAGCCGAGGCGGGCGTTGATCTCTTTGGTGACTCGTTCGGCGATGAGACGATCGCGTTCACTGAGCTCGAGAGCCGCCAGGAACTTGGCGGACTCGCCGATGGCCATGTCGCAGACCTCGGCGATGTTCTTGTCATTGACCGTCACCGCCAGTGACGCCGGCTTCAACCTGGCGCCGCCGCACGCGGTGCAGGGCACCTCGCGCATGTACCCCTCGTACTGCTCTCGCGACCAGTCGCTCTCCGCTCCGGATCGGCGACGGTTGAGCCACGGGATGACGCCCTCGTACGCCGTCGAGTACTCGCGCATGCGGCCATACCGGTTCTTGTACTTGACCTTGAGGTTGCCTTCTACGCCATGCAGGATGACCTTCTGCTGCTTCGCGGTGAGGGTGCGGTACGGCGCATCGAGCTCGATCTTGTAGCCCTCGGCAACCGCCTCGAGCATCCGCGAGAAGTACTGCGTGTTGGAGGTTCGCCACGGTGCGATCGCGCCGCCGTTGATCGATTGGTCGGGATCCGGGATCACCAGTTCGGGATCGACCTCGAACGTGGTGCCCAGCCCGTCGCAGGCCTCGCACGCCCCGTAGGGCGAGTTGAAGGAGAAGTTGCGAGGTGCCGGCTCGTCGTAGCTCGTGCCGCACAGGGGGCACGCCAGGTGCTGACTGAACGTCAGAGTCTCACTCTCGGTGCCGTCGGCCGGCATCAGCTCTACCTCGGCGACGCCATCGGCCAACTTCAGCGCTGTCTCGAGCGAATCGGTGAGACGCCGCTCGATGCCATCGCGTCGCACGAGCCGGTCGATGATGACCTCGATCTTGTGCTGCTCGTACCGCGCCAGACGCTCGTCGCGCTTCAGGAACTCGGCGATGTCGACGACCTCGCCGTCGACGCGTGCGCGCACGTAGCCCTGGCCGGCAAGGTCCTCGAGCAGCGTGTCGTAATCGCCCTTTCGGCCGCGCACGATGGGCGAGAGCACCTGGAAGCGGGTGCCGTCGGGTAGCAGCAGGATGCGGTCGACGATCTGCTGGGGGGTCTGACGCTGCAGACGGGTGCCGTCGTTGGGACAGTGCTGAGTGCCGATTCGGGCGTAGAGCAGTCGCAGGTAGTCGTAGATCTCGGTGATGGTCCCGACGGTGGACCGGGGGTTGCGGCTGGCCGACTTCTGATCGATCGAGATGGCCGGCGACAGTCCCTCGATCATGTCGACGTCGGGCTTGTCCATCTGGCCGAGGAACTGGCGGGCGTAGGCGCTGAGGCTCTCGACGTACCTGCGCTGACCCTCGGCATAGATCGTGTCGAACGCCAGACTGCTCTTGCCGGAACCCGACAGGCCGGTGAACACGATCATCTTGTCGCGGGGCAGTTCGACGTTGACGTTTCGAAGATTGTGCTCGCGAGCACCGCGAACGATGATTTTTCCGGAATCCGCTGCAGGCATTGTGGCGAGGTTACCCAGATGAGGACATTCGGCCGCTGTGGTACATGTCGCTCAATCTACCAGAAAACGAACACATGTTCTCTCTAGTTCGGGGCTTCTTGTGCCGATAGGTCTGGCATGAACGGCGGACTAACCACTGATGCGACGCTGGGCCGTACGGCCAGAGCCGCGCTCGAACACCTACGGCGGCACTCTGGATACGCGACCTGGCTCCTGACCCGCACCAACGATTATGAACAGATTGTGATCGCGGCTGTCGATCCACAGTTCTCCATCGTCGCCAACAGCGTTTTGCCGAACGATCTGTCGACCGATCGATTCCTCGCCAACGTGGCCAAGATCATCGTGCCGGTGCAGTTGCCAAACGGCGCTCCCTACGGAGCTCTCATCGGGCTCAACCGCTCGCTTCCCGCGCCCATGGCCCCGTACGTCGAGTCGCTGATCCCCCTGTTGGCCAACACGCTCGGTGCCCTGGCGGGTGCAGAGTCGGCATTGGCGGCGAGCGCGCGTCGGGAGGAGCACTCGACAGCATCAGTCGATGCCCTCACCTCAACAGCGACGCGCCAGGCGTGGGAGATACAACTCAACCGCGACGACGAACGCTGCAACGCCAACGGCGAACAGGCCTGGATCTTCATGATCTGCCTCGACGAGCTGCACGAGCTCAACAAGCGCCAGGGCCACGAAGCCGGCGACGAGTTGCTGGCCGATTTCGGCAAGACTCTGCTCTCGACGCTCGCCGGTCAACATTTCGTCGCCAGGATCACCGGGCTTCAGTTCGGCGTGCTGGCGGTCAACCTCAACGCCGCCGAAGCGACGGCGTTGGAGACGTATCTGCGCCAGACGTTCAGCGCTGCCGGCATCGCGGCTTGGGTCGGCGTCGGTCGCCGTCTTCCGGGCGTGGGGCTTGGTGCTGCGCTCGATGCGGCAGAAGCATCGATCGGTGCGGCGCGTTCGGCAGTGAACATCGCCTCGACGACCTTCGACGAAGGAACGAGCGAGCTGGTCAACGCCCTCGATCGTGGGGAGATTCGTGCCTACTTCCAGCCGATTGTCGACATGCGCACAGGCGATGTCGTCGCAATCGAGGCACTGGCGCGCTGGCAGACCGAATCCGGGATCCGCGAGCCGTACGAGTTCCTCCCCGGAATCGAGCGCGCCGGCTTGAACGCGTCGCTGTTTCATCGCATGCTCGACGACGGGCTGTCACACCTGGCGACCTTCCGCAGCATTTCGCCGAACCTTCGGCTCGCTGTCAACTTCGATTTCGACTCGATCCCGGCGTCGGGCCTGAAGAAGGCCGTGACCGACCTTGCCGAGCAGCACGGGATCCCCCTCGAGCTGATCTCGCTGGAACTGAGCGAGCGTCAATCCTTCGATCTCTCGGCATCGACGCTGAATGAGCTCAAGGACGTCGCCGAGGCCGGCGTGAGACTGGTGCTCGATGACTTCGGCGTCGGCTTTGCCAGCCTCGAGACGCTGACCTCACTGCCGATCAGCGGCGTCAAACTCGATCGCCGGTTCACGGGTCAGGTCATCGACGGCGAGCGCGAGCCCGCAGTCGTCAAGGCGATGATCTCGATGGCCGCCGACGCTGGCCTCGAAGTGATCGCCGAAGGTGTGGAAACGCAGACGCAATGCGATCGCTTGGTGCGTCTCGGATGCCGTCTCGGCCAGGGCTACCTGTTTGCCCTGCCGCTTCCCCCCGACTCGATGGCCACAGTCCTGTCGGCGCCTCTCGTTTCGGCCTGGTAACGGAGTTTTCGACCCGGCCCGCTACGCGGACCGTTGTCGCAAACACCGTTAGTCCCATGCCCGGCATTGGCCTTCTTAGCCAGCGTCCCGCAACTCCCTTCGTAGTTCGTTGACCTCGTCGCGCAAGCGGGCCGCGTATTCGAACTTCAGCTCGGCCGCGGCCTCGTGCATCTCTTCTTCCAGCGTCATGATGAGACGGTTCAGTTCCTGCTGCGGCAGGGTCTTCAGCTCACGCTGCACCTTGTCGCGCTCGCGCTGGCGGCGACGGTCCTTGCCCGGAACCGGCGCCCCGTCGTCGGGACGAAGCAGGGAGAGGATGTCGCCGACGGCCTTGCGGATCGTCTGCGGATCGATGCCGTGCTCGAGGTTGTACGAGATCTGACGGAGGCGGCGCTGCTGAGTGATGTCGATGGCCTTCTGCATTGAAGCAGTGACCTTGTCGGCGTACATGACGACCTGACCGTCGACGTTTCGCGCGGCGCGGCCGATCATCTGGATCAGCGAGGTCTCACTGCGCAGAAAACCCTCTTTGTCCGCATCGAGGATGGTCACGAGCGATACCTCGGGCAGGTCGAGACCCTCGCGCAGCAGGTTGATGCCGACCAGGACGTCGAACTCGCCGAGACGCAGGGCGCGCAGGATCTCGATGCGTTGGATCGTGTCGTTGTTGCTGTGCAGGTAGCGCACCCGCAGCCCCTGCTCGAGCAGATATTCGGTCAGGTCCTCTGCCATCTTCTTGGTCAACGTCGTGACGAGGATGCGGTCGCCCATGACAACCCGGTTGTTGACCATCTCGATGAGATCGTCGATCTGCCCCTTCGTCGGCCGCACGATGACTTCGGGATCGACGAGACCGGTCGGGCGCACGATCTGCTCGACGACCTGCTGGCTGTGCTGAACCTCGTAGGGGGACGGAGTCGCTGACAGGAAGATGCACTGGTTGATCCGCTCGAGCACCTCTTCGAACTGCAACGGACGGTTGTCGCGAGCACTGGGCAGCCGGAAGCCGTGCTCGACGAGGATGTCTTTGCGCGAACGATCGCCCATGAACTGCCCGTGCAACTGTGGCACGGCGACGTGGCTCTCGTCGATGACGAGCAAGAAATCTTTCGGGAAGTAGTCGAGAAGGGTGAACGGCGGCTCGCCGTAGTTGCGACCATCGATGTGCATCGAGTAGTTCTCGATGCCGTTGCAGTATCCGACTTCCTGGATCATCTCGAGGTCGTACTGGGTTCGCATTCGCAGGCGCTGCGCCTCGAGCAGCTTGCCCTCCTTCTCGAACCAGGCCAGCCGCTCCTGCAACTCGGCTTCGATGCCGATCACGGCCTTGCGCATCCGCTCGTCGCCGGCGACGTAATGCGTGGCCGGGAAGACCTGGGTTCGCGGCAGGTCGCTGAGCGTTTCCCCGGTGAGTGGATCGATCATGGTCAGGCGATCGACCGTGTCGCCGAACATCTCGATGCGCAGCACGGTCTCTTCGTAAGACGGGTGCACCTCGATGGTGTCGCCGCGCACACGGAACTTGCCTCTGCCCAACGTCATGTCGTTTCGATCGAACTGCAGGTCGACGAGCCGGCGCAGGATGCTGCGCATGTCGTAGTCGACACCCACGCTGAGATCCAAAAGCTGACCCTTGTATTCCTCCGGGTTGCCCATGCCGTAGATGCAGCTGACCGAAGCCACCACGATGGTGTCGCGACGAGTCAGCAGGCCGGCAGTGGCGGAGTGACGCAACCGGTCGATCTCGTCGTTGATCGACGAGTCCTTCTCGATGTACGTATCGCTGGAGGCGATGTACGCCTCGGGCTGGTAGTAGTCGTAGTAGCTGACGAAGTACTCGACCCGGTTGTTGGGAAAGAACTCGCGCATCTCTTGCGTCAACTGCGCGGCCAGTGACTTGTTGGGGGCCAGGATCAAGGTCGGCCGATGGACATCTTGCAACGTCCAGGCGATTGTCGCGCTCAAGCCCGAACCGGTGATGCCGAGGAGCGTCTGGAAGCGATCGCCGCGCTTGACGCCCTCTGCCAACTTGGCGATGGCCTGCGGCTGATCGCCTGCTGGTGAGTAGTCGGAGACGACCTTGAAGTCGGACACGGCCCTCAGTCTAGAGTCACGAACACTCGTTCGCCATCGTCCTGATGCCGTCCTTCTTCATTTTGAATTTGGATGATCTTCGCCAGCACCCTGCGGGCACGCAGCGGAGCGGCGTCGATGCTCAGCATCACGGGCCTCAACGAGTCGGGACCGCCGGCCAGGTCGTAGGCCCGCTGCTGCGCCTCGAGGATGGGACGGTCCTGCTCGTCGAAGGCGTACCTGCGCAGCGCCGACAATTGCACCGAGATCTCGGCGTCGTCAGAACCGGGCGACTCGCCGAGCCGGACGGCCGCGACGTGATACGTGCACTTGCCCTTCGCCGAGGGCGTCACGAGGTGCGTCCCGATGAGGGTGATCCCCTCCTCGCGCTCGGCACCGGGAGGGCAGACGCCGGCCTCGTGCCGCAGACAGCTCGGGGCATCCCAACGCATGATCGACCAGGTGTCGACCTCTATGCCGTCGTTGCGGAACATCAGATCGAAGAGCGTCGCCGGTGCTACGTCCGACCGTGTGCGAGTCACGGTGACACAGGTCTCGGTGCTGTCGATGCTGATGTCGCACTCCAGTGTCGACGGATCCCCGAGCACCCCGCGGTGCAGGAAGGACGAGTGGCTCAGGTCGAGCAGATTGTCGATGACGAGTTGGTAGTCGACATCCATCTCGATCCAGTCGCGCTTGGAGAGCACGCCCGGCGCACCGGGATCGAGGTATGAGAAATCGGGAATCAAATCGGGATCCGGCTCGTCCGTGCCCATCCAGATCCACAGCATCGTGTGCCGCTCGACGACGGGATAGGCACGGACCGCCAGGGTCGCCGGAATGCGGCCCGATCCGTGCGGATTGAGCACACACGCCCCGTCGATACCGAATCGCAGACCGTGGTACGGGCATTCGACCGACGCAGCACCGTCGCACAGTTGGCCCATGCTCAGCGGGATGAACCTGTGCGCGCAACGGTCCTCCAGCGCAACCGCGTCGCCCTCCGGTCCCCGAAAGAAAACGACCGGCTGCTCGCAGATCGTGCGGCTCTGCAAGGTGCCATCGACGAGATCTTCTGCCCACAGCGCGGCGTACCAGAGGTTTGTGGCGTAGCTCATCTGCTGAGTATGACCACGTTGCACCCGCTCAGACAGCACGTCGTTCGCCATGTGCGAACGATGGAGAGTCAGTAATCACCCCGGTTCGTCCCTGGCGAACACGGGGGCTAGCGTGTTCGCCGATGAGCCCGCAGCAGGGGACAACGGCAAAGCCGGCGCTGCGTTCAGTCACGATCGCACTCGACATACTCGACGCGTTCTTCGCCGACGCGGAGATCGGGCTCAGCGAGCTGGCCAGACGCGTGGGCGTCACCAAGAGCACGATGCACCGCACATGCGGGGTGCTGGTAGATCGCGGTGCGCTCGAGCGAACAGCCAGCGGGAAGTACCGGCTCGGCGTCCACCTGCTGGAGTACGGCCAGTTGGTCACGACGCGATCGGCGCTGCGCACCCAGGCACTACCGCTGTTGGTGGAGTTGCGGAACGCCATCGGTGAGACGGTTCAGCTCGGCGTGCCATCCGGTGGCGACGTGCTCTACATCGAGCGGGTCGAAGGGAGTGGTGCTCTGCGTTTCACGACCGAGGCCTTCCGTCGGTCACCCGTCCACCGCTCGAGTGCGGGCAAGGCGATCGCCGCGTTCCGACCCGAAGTTGCTGCCGCCCGCATCAAAGCCGGGATGAAGCCCGACACCGGCCACACGATCGTGATCCCGAAGATGTTCATCGACGAACTGGCCCGCGTACGCGAGCGCGGTTACGCGATCAGCATCGACGAGAGCGAGATCGGGCTGTCGTCGATCGGCGTACCGATCCGCGCCCAACCAGATGGCGAGGTGATCGCCGCGATCTCGACCGCAGGCCCCACCGGCCGGTTACTCGGCGATCACGAGACCCATCACGTGCGACTGATGCTGAACGCCGGAAAGCAGCTCACCAACGCCCTGGCCGCCGGCGCCTACACGCTCCCCCGCCAACGACGCGCCGCGAAGTAGGTCGCGCCTACGCTCACGCTCGATGCGTGCCGCCGTATTGCTTGACGATTCCGACCAACTCGACATCGCCGACGTCGCCCACGACGGACCCATCGGCCGTGAGGTCCTGATGAGGTCGGTCGCCGCTGGTTTGTGCCACAGCGACTACCACTATCTCGACGGCACATTGAACAGACCTCGGCCGATGATCCTCGGTCATGAAGGTGCTGGAATCATCGAAGCCGTCGGCCCCGATGTTCGCGACATCCACCTCGGCGATCACGTCGTGACCTGCTTGGTGATGGGATGCGGGGAATGCGCTCGCTGCGTGGCCGGCGAGCCGACTTCATGTCTGAATCCGGGCGTGACGAAGCGGTCGAAAGGCCAGCCGCCACGCCTCACGCTCGGCGGGGTCAGCGTCGGGCAGATGGCCAACGTCGGTTCGTTGGCCGACTACGTCCTGCTCGACGAGCGCGCAGTCACGACCATCAACAACGACATCCCGATGGAATTGGCGTGCATTCTCGGATGTGCCGTAGTGACCGGGCTCGGGGCTGCGCTCAACACGGCAAAGATCCAGCCAGGCGAATCGGTGGCAGTGATCGGTTGCGGCGGCGTCGGCCTCAACGTGATCCAGGGCGCGCATCTTGCCGGGGCGGCAAGGATCATCGCCATCGATGCCAACCCAGGCAAGCTCGAGCGGGCTCGCCAACTGGGTGCCACGGACACCGTCGACGCATCGACAGTCGATGCCCTCGGTGCTGTCCGCGAGATCACGGGGCCGGGTGCCGACCACGTGTTCGAAGTCGTCGGTCGGCCGGCGTTGGTGCGGCAGGCTTTCGAGATGACCGCACCGGGCCGCTCGGCGTACCTCGTCGGCATCCAGAGCGACGACGCCGAATTGCTGCTTCCCGTCACCGGGTTCAGGCGCGGCAAGCGAATGGTCGGCGTCTTCATGGGTGACACCAACCCGCGTCGCGACATCCCTCGCTACGCCGACCTGTGGCGCTCCGGTCAACTCGACCTCAGCGGGATGATCTCGCACACGCTGCCGCTCGAAGAGGTCAATCGAGGCTTCGCGATGATGACGGCCGGCGAGTCGGCCCGCACCGTGATCAGATTTTAACGTAGAGAGGGGCGTCAGAATGCCTGATGTAATTGCCATGAATACGCTCTCGTTGAGCGCGGCCCAACGGGTTGTAGAGGCATCCATCGCCGCGGCACGTTCCGAGAGCATCGCCGCTTGCATTGCCGTGTGCGATCCGGCAGGCGAGGCGATCGTCACGGTTCGCATGGATGGTGCCGCACGCTTGACGGCTCAGATCGCGCTGAACAAGGCCTACACAGTGGCCACGTTCAACGGCATGCCCACTGACAAGTGGTGGCCACTGCTTGCCGACGATCCGGCGCTCGTGCACGGCTTCACGCAAACACCGCGGTTCGTCCCCTTCGCGGGCGGTGTCCCGGTGCGGATAGACGGGGCAATTGTCGGCGCGGTCGGCGTGTCGGGTGGATCCACGGAGCAGGATCGTGCGATCGCCCAGACCGGCGCTGATGCGGTGGGGATGTCGTGACGACCCACCTCCGGCAGGTCTGGGATCGTGGTGAGACAGCCCTCGGCGCGTTTTTGTTCTTTCGCGAACCGCTGATCGCGGAAGCCGCGGCGCTGGCTGGCTACGACTACGTGTGCGTCGACATGCAGCACGGCCTGCAGAGCTTCGAGCACACCGTCACGATGCTCTTCGCGATGGCCCGTACCGAGACAACCCCGATCGTGCGAGTCCCGTGGAACGAGCCGAGCATCATCGGCAGGGTGCTCGACGCGGGGGCGTACGGAGTCATCGTGCCGATGGTCAACACTGCCGACGAGGCACGGGCGGCCGTAACCGCCTGCCGGTACGCGCCGACGGGCGCCCGTAGCATGGGCCCGGTCGGTGTATCAGCGCGTGCCGGTCGCGAGGGTTACTTCACGACTGCGAACGACAACGTGCTGTGCATCCCGATGATCGAGACCAAACAGGCGGTCGAGAACGTCGACGAGATAGCGGCTGTCCCTGGCATCGACGCGTTGTACATCGGGCCTGCTGACCTGTCGATCACGTACGGGCTGGCTCCGAAGCCCGACCAGGACGACGTCGAATGGAACGAGGCATTGGTACGTGTGAAGACGGCGTGCGAGCGCAATGGCGTGATCCCTGCGATCCATGCCGAAGCCGGGCTGGCCGAGAAGCGGCGATCCGCTGGTTGGCGAATGATCACGGTCGGCTTCGACCTCGGCAACGTGATGAACGGCCTGCGAGCCCAGTTGGCCCAGGCTCGACCGGGCTGAGTTCGACGGTCTGAACCGGATGGTTAGACGCGATCCATGACGATGTCGAACGCTGTCTCCAGCTCGCCGGTCTCGTCGGGCTTGAACTCGCGGATCAGGCTGCGCTGGACGCCGAACACCGCATCGCCATCGAGGAAGTCGCTCTCGACGTCGAACACGTGAGTGATGAGGTCCTTGAAATCGGGATGCCTTGCCCAGATGTGAAGATGGCCGGGACGCCACCAGTTGCGGCCGTTCTTCTTCAGTAGATCGCCGGCAGGCCCATCGCTGGGGATGGGATAAGGAACCGGGCGGATGCTGCGGATCTCGTACGTTCCGTCGGCCTGCGATTTGTAGATGCCACGAAGGTTGTCGGGGCTCTGAATTCCAGGTTGCTGAACGGAATAGAACATGTTGCTGGCGTTCTGCCAGCAGTCGAGGATGACGCCTTCGATCGGCTTGCCGTCGACATCGGTGATCGTGCCGCGCACCACGACTCGGTCGCCGTCGTCGGGGTCGACGAGCATCGATTCGCCGTTGGCACGCTCCGGCGAACCTGCGGCGTGGAACGGACCGAGCACGGTGTTGTCGGTGAGGCTCGACGAGCTGGCGTCGTAGGCCAGCATCTCGACGAGCGTCGACACGCCGGTGGTATCCGACAACAGGATGAACTCCTGGCGGACGTCGTCACTGATCTTGCCGCAGGCGGTGAGGAACATGATCCCGGCAAACCACTCGTCGCGGGTCAGGTTGACCTCGCGTGCGAAGGCGTGCAGGTGGCGAATGGCCGCGCATGTGACCTCTTTCAGGCGCGGGTTCGGCGAGTTGTCGTAGCGCGACAGGACCTCGTTCAACAGTTCATCGAATGCGCCTTCTTTGGCCATCGTGATCCCCTAGAGATGTTGACGAATGTGCGATCCGTTGCTATCACACGTGTCCCGGCAGGGACCATACGAACGTTCCTGCACGCAGAACGCCAGGCTTTGCTTCGTATCCGAACTATCCTAAAGTTCGGTTGCTCGTTTATCGCACTCGTTTGATCGCAGGAGGTTGCATTCATGGCTGACCACGCCGATGGCCCCGTTCGACCGTCCAGTGGCGCGTACATCCAGCACCTCGTGCTGCGTGTCCGCGACCTGGAAGCCGCTCACGACTTCTACACGCGGGTGCTCGGGTTCGAACAATGCGCCGAGCTCGAGCGCGACAAGTTCCCGGACTACAAGATGCGCTTCTATCGCGGCAGCGCCGAACGGCACCACGATCTGGCCCTTGCCGAGCTGCTCGACCCGGCAAGCGCGCCGCCACCCGAGTCACCGTGGCAGATGTTCGGCTCGACGCCCGGCGTCGATCACGTCGCCGTCTGCTATCCGAGCCGGGAGTCGTGGCTCGATCAGATTGCCTGGATGAAATCGCAAGGCGTCGAGTTCCGGATCCGCGGCAACCATGGCATGACCCACAGCGCCTACATCGAGGACCCCGATGGTAACGGGATCGAGGTGTTGTACAACCTGCCGGCCGAGGTGTGGTCGGGCGATGTCAACGCCGCCCTCAACCACTTCGAGACGCTTCCGGTCGACGGACCAGAGTCCCTGGTCGACGACACGAACTACACCTCGTTCGCGCCTGCGAACAACTGATCCGAGCTGTACTAATCCAGCATCGAGTCGACCAGCGCGTACGGCGCCGTGCGGTCGGCGTACAGCAAGTGGTGCAAGGTCCGGTTGGTCTTCGCCGAGGCCAGGTAGTTGCGCTCGTACAACTCGTTGCGTGATCCCAGGCCGGATCCGATGAAGTCCCACGCCAGCCGATAGATAGCGGCCCGCCGCTCTGCGTCCATGTCGTTGGCCCCGTGGATGAACTCCTCGATCATCGGACGAAGCCGCGCATCGTCGAACATCGCCCGGCTGGGTGCCGCGAGCAGGTTGTGACCTCCGATCAGCATCAGGATCTCCCTGACCCTCGGATACCACGCCGCCAGAATCGAACGCATCGGATGCATGGGACGACCATCGGGGAACACGACGCCGTCGCCCCGATCGTAAGCGTGCTCCTCGGAGATCAGGATGGCGTTGCGAGTGACTTCGACGTAGCTCGACAACTCCCCCAGCATCTCGAGCGTCGGCGGTGTGACGTCGTTGACCGCCTCGGCCATGCGGCAGGCGAGCCCGTACGCGAACTCGAGCTTTGTGAGTGCCCGTATCGTCGTTTGCTGCATGATGTTTGCCCACCATGCGGTGGGGCCCATCACCGAGTTGTAGACCTCGATGTCGCCATCGATGAACACGCGCTCGCGGGGCACCTCGACGTCATCGAAGATCGCAAACGCGTCCTGCTCGTCGAAACGAGACGACAGTGGATGGTCGAAGCGATTGGAGTCGATCGTGGCCGCGCTGTCGCGGCACAGGAAGATGAGGCCGGGCGTGTCCATCGGTATGGCGAAGCTCAACGCGTATTCGTCGGTCGCGTCTGCGGGCAGCGGAAGACCGGGGTACACAGTCATCTCATCGGCGAATGGAGCAAGTGTGGCCAGAATTCGCGCGCCGCGCACGACAATGCCGTTCGAGGTTTCGCCGACCTTGTGCAGCGGCACAGGGTTACCGGCGAACGAGGCGTCCTTGACGCGGTCGATGGTCGGATGCACGATCGTGTGGGTCAGCGAGAGATCCTCGCGAGCGATCATGCGTTGATAGTTGCGCAGGTTGTCGTGTCCCTCGACGTTCTTGCCCTCAGGGCCGAGCCAGGGGCCGCGTTCGCCGGCGAAACCCGCAAACGTGACGTTCATGTAATCGGGCGTGCGGCCCATGAGGCCGACGGTGGACTCGGCGATGCGGCGCAAGCCTCGGTGGCGTCGTTTCAGATCCTCCACCGACCGCGGGATCATGTGACTGACGTTGATCGGCTCGCCCGTCTCGGGATCGGGCATCAGGCAGTCGTCGGCAAAGACGTGCTGCCGATCGAAGACGTCCGCCAGGCTCTGCGCGGCCCCTTCGAGCTGGGGGTGCGTGGTGACATCCTTGACCCGTTCGTGGCCGAGCCACACCTCGCGATTGCGGGCTCGAAGACCCTCCAAAAACTGCTCTCCCGTTCGAGCCGGCATGCATCCCCCTCTGTCTGATCCTTGCGCCGCACGCTAGACCGCGACGCGGCCTACGATCGTGTCGATGGCCACCTCCGCTCCCCCCGACATCGTTCGCTCTGCGTACGCGGAGCTCATCGTCACCGACCTCGCTGCAAGCAGGCATTTCTGGGTCGACCGACTCGGCTTCGTGATCAGTTTCGAAGGTGACCAGGTCATCTACCTGCGAGGCCACGAAGAGTTCACCCACCACAGCCTGATCCTGCGCAAGGACCAGCACGCCGCGTGTTCCAGGTTCGCATTTCGCGTGCGCACCCCGGAGGACCTCGATGCTGCCGCACTGTTCCATACCGACCGGGAGTGCGAGGTTCGGCGCTATCCCGCCGGGTCCACACGTGGTGTCGGGCCGACCGTTCGGGTCCAGGATCCGTTCGGATTCGTTGTCGAGTACTTCCACGAGATCGAGTGGACCGGTCACCACCACCAGCGCTACGACCTTCGCCACGGCGCCAGCATCAACCGGCTCGACCACATCAACCTCGTGACTGACGACGTCCAGGCGTTCTACGAGTGGTACACGGAGCTGGGCTTCGGTCTGTCCGAGACGATCGAAGACGACGACGGAACGTTGTATGCGACGTGGATGTTCCGCAAGCAGACCGTGCACGACGTCGCTTCGACACAGGGTTCTTCACCTCGGTTGCACCATCTGGCCTTTGCATGCCCCGAGTCGCACCACATCCTCAATCTCGCCGACACCTTGGGCGCGACCAACGAGTACGAGCACATCGAACGGGGGCCAGGCCGGCACGGTGTCTCCAACGCGTTCTACCTCTACCTCCGCGATCCGGACGGCCACAGGGTCGAGCTGTATACGACGGACTACTTCACCGGAGATCCCGGGCATCAGCCACTTCGCTGGAGCGTCAACGACCAGCGTCGTCGCGACTTCTGGGCCAACCCGATCGTGCCGCGTTGGTACGAGGAGGCAAGCCGTGTGCTCGACCTCGACGGCAAGCTCCAGCCGCTCCGCATTCGCAAGAGCGACGAAGAGCGGATCACCGTTGGCGCCGATGGCCACGGCGTCACCCGATGATCTCAGCCGAGCTCGCCCTCGAGCTCGCAGAGCTTCACGAACGGGCGCGCACGGAGGTCAAGCCGATCGACGCGATCACGGTCGAACACCCCGACCTCGACATCGATGACGCCTACACGATTCAGCAGGCGTGGGTCGATCTACAGATCTCCCAGGGCGCCAAGCTCGTCGGCCGCAAGATCGGGCTCACATCGCGGGCGATGCAACAGCAGATGAAGATCGACGAGCCCGATTTCGGGGCCCTGCTCGACTACATGATCATGCCCAGTGGGGCGCAACTGCGTCACGCCGACTTCGTCGACCCGAAGCTCGAGGTCGAAGTGGCATTCGTCATCGGCCAGCGCCTCAGTGGAGACTCGGTCACGGTCGAGGAGGTGCTCGCCGCGACCGAGTACGTGCAACCCGCGCTGGAACTGATCGATGCCCGTAGCTATCGGGTGCATCCGGTCACCAAACGGGCTAGGACGATCGTCGACACGATCGCTGACAACGCCGCCGACGCCGGTGTCATCCTCGGTGGCCGCAAGGTCAAGCCGACCGATGTCGACATGCGTTGGATCGGTGCCATCTTCTCGTGCAACGACGTTGTCGAGGAGACCGGTCTCGCTGCCGGCGTGCTGGGTCATCCGGCCAACGGGATCGCATGGGTGGCCCGGCGGATCGCGCCATACGGCCTGGCGATAGAGCCGGGTCAGATCATCCTCGCCGGATCGTTCACACGCGCCGCGACCACACATCCCGGCGACCACTTCGTCGCCGATTACGGACCGCTGGGCACGGTGACCTGCGACTTCATCTGAGCCGACCCGTCAGTGCTAGAAAGCACGCAGAATTACTGACGGAAGGAACGCATTGTGCAATTCGCGCTGATCAATGGGGTGCGCAACCACCCGGACAACGCCTATGCCCTGAAGGATGTCTACTCGGACTACATCAGCGACGCGGTGCTCGCCGAGGAGCTCGGGTTCAGCAGCACCTGGTACGGCGAACATCACTTCCGGGAGTGCCAGTGGACCGGCTCACCTATGTTGGTGGCCAGCGCGGTCGCGGCGCGGACGGACAGAATCCGCATCGGAACAGCGGTAGTGCTCCTTCCCTTCCATGACCCCATCCGTGTCGCCGAGGACGCGGCCATCGCCGACATCCTCTCGAGCGGCCGGTTCGATCTCGGCGTCGGTCCCGGTTCGCAGTACGAAGAGTTCGTCACCTTCGGAAAGGACCCGACGGAGATGAACGGTCGGGCTTGGGAAATGGTCGACTGGATCCAGAAGGCCTACGCGCAGACCGGCAGCTTCAGTCACAAGGGACGGTTCTACGACATCGCCGACATGACCTTCACCACCAAGCCGGTTCAGCAACCCCTGCCCATGTGGTGGGGTGGCATGGGG
>JANMMQ010000327.1:0-5095 GCA_031373465.1 Ilumatobacteraceae bacterium
GACTGATCTCGCTGACCTCGAGCTGGCGGTTCTCGGCCGAACTGCCGCCGCTCATCAATTGCAGGTAGTCGATCACGATCAACGCCTGTCCGCCTTGGCGGGCCTTCATCCGGCGCGCCTTTGCTCGGATCTCCATGACCGTGACGCGAGGGTTGTCGTCGAGGTACAGCGGAACGTCGAGCCGGTTGATCGCCTTGCCGATCTTGGTCCAGTCGGCTTCGACCAGACGGCCGGTCCGCAGCTTCTGTGAATCGACCTCTGCTTCGCTCGACAGGATTCGCTGGGTCAGTTCGGTGTGGCCCATCTCCAGTGAGAAGATCAGTACGGGTCGACGCGCGGTCTGCGCAACATAGGCGGCGATGCCCAACCCGAGGCTGGTCTTGCCCATCGCCGGCCTGGCGCCGATGATGTTGAGGGTCGACGGTTGCAACCCGGACAGGATCTCGTCGAGATCGTGAAAGCCGGTGGCTGTGCCGGTGATGATGTCGCCGCGTTCGAACGTCTCTTGCAACTTGTCCATGGCCAGCGGCAGCAGATCACTGAGCGATCTCGTCGTGTCGGTGATGCGACTCTCGGCGATCTCGAAGACCTTCGTCTCGGCTTCGTCCAGTGCCTTGGTAACATCGTCGGGCTCGAGGTACCCGATCTCGGCGATCTCGCTGGCGACACCAATGAGCTTTCGCAGCATCGCCGTGTCTTGAACGATCTTGGCGTAGCGCGACGCGTTCGAAACGGCAGGCGTCGCGTTCTGCAGCTCGAGCAGAGTCTGGGGCCCGCCGATCTCGTCGAGCAGACCGTTGCGTCGTAGCTCGTCGGCGACCGTCACCGCATCGACCGGCTGGCCCGTTGCCATCAACCCGCGAATTGCCGAATAGATGTGCTGATGGCTCGGCTTGTAGAAGTGATCGACCATCACCCCGAGCTCACCGATCTGGTCGACGACGTCACGCGACAGCAGCAAGGCTCCGAGCAAGCTCTCCTCGGCATTGAGGTTGTGAGGAGGGACTCGATTGTCGGACCTGCGCGAATTGCGATCGCGAACGAGGTCGCGTGAGAAATCAGTCATGAGTCATCTACCTTGCCGTATCGAGCCTGTGAGGCGTAAGAGCAACAACCTGGGGTTAAGAGCCAACATCCCTGTGAATTGGCTGTGTGGCGCGTGTGGACAATCCTCCCCGCGGAGGAACAGCACAGCCCCGGACACGGCCCGCGCGAGGCCGTACCGGGGCTGTGGACAACCCTGTGGAGACGAAAAAGATCGTCGGTTACTTGCTGACGACCTCGACAGTGATGGGGAACTCGACGTCGTTGTGAAGCTTTGCGGTCACTGTGTGTGTGCCGAGCGACTTGATCGGGTCCATGTGTAGGTGCTTGCGATCGATGACGACCTTGGTCTGCTCTTCGACGGCGTGAGCGACATCCGCGAGGGTGACCGAGCCGTAGAGCTTTCCTTCCGGGCCCGACTTGGCTGAGATCGTGATGATCTTCGGAACCAGCGCGGAAGCGATTGTCTGAGCACCTTCACGATCCTGCGCATCGCGCAGGTCGCGAGAACGTCGCATCGACGCAGCCTGGGCGACGGCGCCATCGGACGCCTTCATCGCATGACCCTTCGGAAAAAGAAAGTTGCGAGCATGACCGTCGGAGACCTCGACGATGTCGCCGCGCTTGCCGAGACCCTTGCGGTCGGAGCGGAGAATGATCCTCATGATGCTCAGGCCTCGACCGTCTCGTCGACGTCGTCGCCGGTATCAACGACGACCTCGTCGACCTGAGCTTCGACCTCGGGTAGCACAGCGGCGTCGGCCTTGAACGAGTCGCGGCGACCGCCGCCGTCCTCGCGCCCACGACCGCCTCCATCTTCGTCGCGGTCACGCGGCGGACGGCCGGCTCGCGTCTGCGAGACGCGCTTCGTGTACGGCAGCAACGCCATTTCCCGCGCGTTCTTCACCGCGTTGGCGATGTCGCGCTGTTGCTGCACGGTGTTACCCGTGACACGACGGTTGCGGATCTTGGAACGGTCGCTGACGAAGCGGTTCAACAAGTTGACGTCCTTGTAGTCCACGAAGTCGACCTTGTCGGTGACGAGCACACTGGTCTTCTTCTTGAACTTCTTGTTGATCTCTTTTGGCGCCCTGGCGCGATTCTTCTTGCTGGTCATTGTGCGGTCTTTCTCGGATCAATCGTCATTGGTCAGAACGGTTCTTCGTCGCCGTACACGGGATCACTGGTACGGGCGCCAGCCGCAGGTGCGGCAGCCGTGGGACGGCCACCGGCCGCAGGGGTGCCATCGGGGCCGGTGCGTTGTGTGCGCTCGACCTCTGCACGCGCCCAGCGCAGGCTGGGCCCGAGCTCGTCGGCAACGATCTCGACGACGTTGCGCTTCTCGCCCTCTTTAGTCTCGTACTCGCGCTGCTCGAGACGGCCGGTGACCATGATGCGCGTTCCCTTGGTGAGCGAAGCGGCGGCATTCTCGCCGAGGCTGTCCCAGGCGGTGACATTGAAGAACGACACCTTCTCCTGCCACTCGCCGTTGACCTGGTAACGACGGTTGACGGCCACGCCGAAGCTGGCGACGCCCTTACCGCCGGCGGTGAACCGCAGCTCGGGATCGCGGGTGAGATTTCCTACGATGGTGACATTGCTATCGGCCATGACGGCCTCCTTGACTTCTCGCGCGGCGGATCAGGCCGCTGGCTCCGTCAGACCGCGGCGAGCTGCCTCGGTATCGGGAAGGCGGATGAGCTTGTGGCGGACGATGTCGTCAGCAATGCGGAACGAGCGCTCGAGCTCGTCGAGTGCGCCACCTGGGGCAACGAGCTGGTACACGACGTAGTAGCCGTATTCCTTCTTGTTGATCGGGTATGCGTACTGCCGGCGGCCCCACCAGTCGGGCTTGCCATGGATCGTGCCCCCGGCTTTGGTGATGGAATCGGTGATCGCCTTCACCCTCGCCTGGGCGGCGGTGTCTTCTATGTCACCATCGATGATGACCATGAGTTCGTAAGCACGCGTCATGCGTGTGAAACCTCCCTTCGGACCCGGGGCATACCCGGGGCCCCGGTGTGGGGCAGGGCCAATATGACTTGGCGAGTGTAGCGGTGAAAGACGGTGTCCACGCTTGGAGCATGACAGAGGGGTGTATCACAGAGGCGAGTGGGCGAGGGGCGACCTCGCCCACCAGCTCGGGACGGGTGAACTGGTGGGCTTGGCGCCACACTGCCGACACCGGGAGGGCCAGCTGGGTGGTTGTGTACACGTCGGCTCGTCCACGGATGGGCCGCCGTGAGTTGTTGCTCCACCGGGCCGCTCGCGGCCCGGCAAGTCACACATTAGGACTACGTTGACCCCGTGGACGTGCATACCTGGATTGCCAACGATCTGCAGAGCGTGCGCACCAAGCTCAGCGACTCCGTACTGAGCGTGATTCCCGCGCAACGTTGGGTCGAACAAGCTGATGACGGAGGGTCATCGGTCGCCCACTTGGTGCTTCACATGGCACGGCACCACGACCTTGCTCTGGCGACCGCCATCCGCAACCATCCCCCGCTGTTCGCCTCTCACAGCCCTGCCCTCGGCCTCGCAGAAGCAGGCGCGTCGGCCGGTCTGTCCGAGCGCGAAGACCCGACAGTCACCGCCGCGCTGACACTCGAGCCACTGGTCGCCTATCTCGACGCAGTCTTTGCGGCCACGGCAACGTGGCTGGCCGGCGTCGGCACGATGGCGCTCGATACCATCCCCGACACCAGCCGCCGTTTGGTCGACAAGGCCGCACTGTCGATCGACGACGTCGGCTGGCTCCATCGGATGTGGGCCGACAAGCCGGTCTCGTGGCTGGTTCAGTGGCCGATCATCGGTCACGGTCACGCCCACGTCGGTGAGGCGATCTCTGTACGCAATCGAATGGGCCTCAGCCCGTTCTAGCGATTCCTCCGCCTATGGGTAGTACCCGCAGGAGATGATGCCAGCGACACTCGGTGCACGCCTCGACCACGTATGCGGTCAGTGGGTCGGTGCGAGTGTTGAGCTTGGCCAGTTCCGCTGCCGTCGACACGCATCGACCGTGTGAGGGCAAGCGCGAACCGAACACATACGTCACGAGGAAGAGTCGTTCCTCTTTGCATATCGGGCACGGCATCGACGCCGGCGTTCCGACGTTGCGAGCTGCACGGATCAGTTCGGGATGAGCGTCGCACACTTGGTCCTGACGAAGCCGCCCGCGATGGAACTCATTGATCAGGTGGCGTCGTGCCAGCCGATGGTCGACGACTGCTCGCGACCCTCGCAATGAGTCGATCCCAAAAGCCATTCCCGCCAGGCTAGCGAGTTGCGCATCCGCCAACGTCGCAGGCTCACAGGGCACACTGTTGTGTTATGAGCATCTGGTACGGCGACAACGTCGCCGATGACAGTGAGCTGAGATTGTGCGGTGACATCGTCGGCAAACGGGCTCTGGAACTGGGCGTGGCGTCGACCTCGAATGCCATCACCATGGCTGCTGCCGGAGCAAAGACAATCGCTCTCGATCCCTCGGCCGACAAGATCGCCCGTGTTCGCGCCGCAGCCGAGGCCGCCGAGGTCAAAGTCGAGTGCCATCAGGGGGAGCTGGCGGATCTCGGCTTGCACCCCAGCGGCTCGATCGACCTGGTACTCGCTGCGCATTCCCTCGCCAACGTCGACGACCTGCCCCGGCTGCTGCGACAGGTGCACCGGGTGTTGAAGCCCGGCGGCCCGTTCGTGGTCGCGATGCACCATCCCGTCGCGGCGATGTTCGATGGTGCCGACCCCACCGCCCGCCGTCCATACGGCGCGGGTGGGGTGACGTTCGGCGATCTCTACATGGCCTTCGAGCGGACCAACTTCCACTTCGACGCGGTGTACGAGCTGCAGACGAGGCATGTGCGCGATGCCGTCTCGCCGTCAGTTCTGGTCCTTCGGGCTCGCAAACAAGGCAACTAGCCCCGGCGGGTCAGGTCAGCGCGTATTCGGACTCGACCAGCTCCGCCGGGCGGGGTCGGCCGAACACGTAACCCTGGCCGTGATCGCAGCTGATCTCGCGCAGCCGAGCCAGTTGCAATGGGGTCTCGACTCCCTC
>JANMMQ010000336.1:0-9443 GCA_031373465.1 Ilumatobacteraceae bacterium
TCGCCATCGAGATCGTGAGCAACAAGGCGTAGGTGCGGACAGCAAGCCTGTGCTTGGCGCCGACGCTGCCCGACGACGACGCCTTCTCGTCCCGCAGCCAACGAGTGGGCGATCACCCGGTTGCCGTGCAGCACCGCGACATGTTCGCCCGGCGCAGCCTGCGCAGCGACAACTGCCCAATTCGGGCACCACAACACACCGAGTCGAAACGAGCTCACCCCCGGACAATATCGAACGTGTGTACTGCGTATCCCCTTTACTGCAGCGGCCACAACATGTTGGGTGAATGCGACCGCTCTGTCGTATCGGGCCACAACGCCTGGTAGCCACTTCACTCACTTCACTCAACCGAATACCCAGTACGTGTGTTCGGGATTCAAGAGGAACTCAAGAGGAACTCAAGGGGTAGTAGTGATAGCGCCGATCATCCCATCGATCACGCTCAACATCGCCTCGGCGTCGTCGCCGTCGGCGATCGAACGCCCCGATCGACATCTACGCAATTTGAGTAGAGGCATGAGCAGCGGCCAAAAGTTGTGACGCGGTGACCTCCGCTGACAGCTCAACTGACGGCTCGGCTGCGGCGAGGCCACCATTGGCATCGGGCAGCCACATCGTCGCCTGCTGTGAACGGGGCATGCGCCTGCCCCCGATCTCGACCAGGACCCGCCGGCCGGATGCAACTCCATGGCCGTTGCCGAGCCCGACCCATTGATCGTCATCGGCCGTCAGCCGCAGGTCGGCACCGAGCGCCGGCACCCCCATGGTGAGCATGACCACCCCGCGCGATTGCGCCCTGGCCTGCAACCTGCGAACCGCCCCACTGGCGAGCCTGCCGACGCGCCGGCCAACGAGGATGACATCGAACCCGTCGATCATCGCGGCAAGCACGTCGACCCAGGCGCCGCCAGATTGAAGGTCACAGCCGGTGACCATCACCAGTCGCTCCAATGCCACGCCCATGTCAGCGGCAGCGCGGATGCCCAACTCGGGAAGGCCGGCAACGCCGATCCAGGCTCCTTCAGCCGATGGCGCCACAGCGAGCGCCAACGCAAGCGACACCCCGGCCCGGCCGCCGCAGGCGATGGTCGAACCGCGCTGGAGGGCTGGCAGTAGGCCAGTGAGAGACTCGTGAACCGGCAACGTGCGCTCGCTTGCAGCAACAGCGGTCAGCGCAGGGAAGCGTTCGGCAAGCGACAGCACCCGGTGGAGTGTATCGAACGGATGTTCGCTCTACAAGACGTCCGTTAGTGAGGGGGTCGGGACTCCAGTGCGCAGACCTCTTTGAGGCGGTCGGAGGGCATCGGTCTGGCGAACAGGAAGCCCTGCGCATACCGACAGTGCAGCGAGCGCAAGATGTCGAGCTGACTGGGCTCCTCGATCCCTTCCCCCACCGTCTCCATCCCGAGGTTCCTGGCCATCTCGATCAGACCGCTCAGCACCGTGGAGTCCTGCTCGATGCTGCTGATGACGAAGCTGCGGTCCAGTTTCACGATGTCCACAGGGAACGCCCGAAGATGCTGCAGCGATCGGTACCCCGCGCCGAAGTCGTCGAGCGCGATGCGGACTCCATGGGTGCGCAACTCGCAGAGGGTGATCGCTGCCGATTCGATGTCGTTGATCACTGCCGACTCAGTCAGCTCGAGTATCAGCCGCGACGGGTCGAGGCCGGCGCTCTCCAGGGCCCGCAGAACATCCTCGACGAGGCCGGGATGGCGCAGTTGGACCGCCGACACGTTGACGGCGATCTCCAGACCATCGGGGCTTGGGTCGAGCTCGACCGCGCGGCGGCATGCCTCCATGAGGACCCAGCGACCGATCGGGATGATCAACTCGGTCTCCTCGGCCAAGGGGATGAACTGCATCGGCTCGACCCGACCGCGGCGCGGATGTTCCCAACGCAGCAATGCCTCGATGCCAACTGTGCGGCCGGTGTCGACCTCGACGATCGGCTGATAGTGCAGGATGAACTCGTTGCGCGCCAATGCCTCACCCAACTCGACTCGCATCTCCATACGAGAGAGCATGTCTTGTCGCATGCCGGGCTGAAAGATCTCATGATGAGCCTTGCCTGATTGCTTGGCCGCGTACATGGCGATGTCGGCGTCACGCAACAACGCCTCGACGGAGCTGTCATTGCTGCTGTGGGCGACCCCGACAGACACGTTGGAATGCACGATTGGCCCGTCGGGCAGACCGATCGGTTGGCGAACGGCCATCAATGCCCGCTGTGCCACTGCCCCACCCGTTGCCGCGTCGGGATCACTGACCAGCATGGCGAACTCGTCGCCGCCGAGACGGGCAACTGCATCGCCCGGCCTGAGCAAACCGGACAACCGCTCGCCGACGACCTGTAGCACGAAATCCCCGGCCGGGTGCCCGAGGCCGTCGTTGACGAGCTTGAAGTCATCGAGATCGAGACACAACACCGCGATCGATACGCCACTGGCCAGTGCTTCGTCGATCTGCTGACTGAAGAGCGTGCGGTTGCCGAGGCCGGTGAGCGCATCGTGAGTTGCTTCGTGCAACAGCAACGTCCTGCTCGCTTCCAACTCACTAGCCATCACGACGAGACGCATCACGACGAGGCCGAACAAGATGACAGTTCCGCCGAGCAGCACCGGAAGCTGCAGACTGGCTCCGGCCGCGGAACGGCCGGCGATAGTCAACGGCGCCGCAATGGTCACGAGTGACAGCAGGACGATTCGCCGCGGTGACAGACTCGGCGCGGATCGGTTGGGGGCAGCGGCGATGTCGCCGACGCGGGGATGCAACAGGACCGCGACGATAAGGGCGTAGCTGATCCACCAGCCGAAGTCGATGGGATCACGTTCGGTGTAGCTGCCGTAGAGCGACTGATAGAGATAGCCGAGATCGGAAACCAGCAGGGCCAGCAGGCCCACAGCGACGATCCAATACGGGGCCTGACGCCGCACTTGGCGAACCGCGAGTTGAGCACCGATGGCTATCAACAACAAGTCGCCCGCCGGGTAGGCGACGCTGATCAGTCGCTCGAACACCGGAAGGGTGTTGTCGAACGCCGTCGGCTCGACGAAGAAGACCCAGAGCAGCACACCCACACTTGTGGCCACGATGAAACCGTCGATCACACCGCCTGCGTCGCGAGACGTACCCCGAGAACGCAGCAGCATGACGAGCCCGATGGCGATGAACGGGTACCCGGCGACGTAGAAGATGTCGCCGATGTTCGGATACGCGTCGCTGTGGAAGACGTGCTCGAGCAACGCGAAGCACACATCGCCGATCAGGAAACCTGCCTGGCCGACCAGGATCATCAGCCAAGCAGCGCGATGCCTCTCGAGTCGCGATGCCACGGCGAATCCGTAGGCCAGCATGACGGCGACCGCGACATCCCAATACACCGCCGCCGCGGTTCCGTGGATCGCGAAGAAGTAGACAGCTGCGCCCGCGAGGGCAGCCGCCATGAAGGCCCATACACGGTTGGTCGATGGCGCGTCAGCCTGCACGAAGAAGTATCGGCATCTGCTGCCCAAGCCTTGAACGTGGCTGGGACTTCTCTACTGGCTCGCCTGCCACTTGGCCAGTGCGGCGACGCTTCGTTCGCGCAGTGATTGCGGCACCAGTCGTGTGTAGGCCGATTCCGGCGCGCCGCCCGTATCGCCCGCCGCGGCGGCGGGTGCAGCTGCTTCTTCGGCCGGAGCGTCGAACGTGGGCATCTCCATGCCCGGCTTCCAGTACTGGTACATGTCGCGCACCACATCGGAGAGGCCGTCCGCAGTTTGGCCCTTGCTGATGTCGATGGAGATGATGTTGCCGTAGATGTAGACGGAATCGACCTTGCCGGTCGACAGTAGTTGGCGGGCCAGCGCGGCCGCCGGACGAGGCCCGACTGCGTCGCCCATCGAGGTGAAACGCTCGTGACCCATGCCGGTGAGGCTGCGGTTCGTCTCGAGCCTCAGCGCCCCCGGGCGCGGACTGGGTTTTTCGACGACGGAGACCTGTTGACCCATACGCCACGACCCTACTTGCTGTGTGGCTGATGGTTGGGCTGAGCGTCATCCTCTACCGGATGTTCCGCAAACGCGATTGGCTGTGACGGAGAGCTAACTCCAACGGATCTGCACGTTGGTGCGCAGCAGTTCGACGACGCTGGGAACGCCGTCGATCCTCAAGGTGTTGAGCGAGACGCGGTTCCACAACGCCAGGTAGACGTCGCTGGCAGGCCCCGACACGATGCAGGTCGCGGGTGAATCGGCCTCGCAGGCCCGGCGCACGGTCACGGGAAGGTCGTCACTTATCGCGACGGTCCAACGCAGGTCACTGAAGTCGGGTGCGACCAGCAGAGAAACCGCGGTGTCGGCATGAAGTGGTGTGCGCGCCCTGGGCAGGAAGCCACTGAGGAACTCATCGATTCCGTCGAGCGCCACGTCGGGCGCGAGCACGGTGCAGCGACCGAGGGCCGATTCGGCGTCGACGCGATGCACACTGGTCTCCATCGTCTGACGCCGCGCCCAGAACAGCACGCGTGGCGCGATTGGGTCCGCCAGGAAAGCGGCGTACTCGACCGATGGGTCCGCAGTGACCAACGCGTCGCACAACCGTGCGGCGCCGCGCCGCAGCCAATCCGTCGTACCCGCCCGCTCGGGAAGTGCCCCCAGCGAGTCACCCGGCACGTCGCTGAGCTTCGTCGCCCGGCTGGTCAGCACAGCGGTGGCCCACCTGTGTACCTCGCCGATGTGCAGGACGAGGTCGTTGACCGCCCACCCGGGGCACGTGGGCACCGGCGCGTCGAGTCCGGCCTCGTCGGCGGCGTCGGCCAACACGGTTGCCTCCGAGGCCAGCACCGCGAGATAGCTGTTGAGATCCATCGATGCCTAGTTTCCCATGCCCGCCAAGCCGTAACGACCACGTGGCTACCGCTACCGTTCGGGCATGACTTCCGCGGTGGCGAACATCTCGATCGAGACATTCGAGAAGGAAGCACGCGACTTCCTCGATGGCAATGCCCGCAAGAAGGAGGCCGAGCGCAAGTTCGTGTGGGGCGAGGGTTCCGACAAGGTGGCGATGTTCGAAGAACGCAACCGCACCGATGAGAGCAACGATCTGCATCGCGCTTGCGAGTGGCGGGCCAAGAAGTACGACGCCGGCTTCGGATGGATCACCGGTCCTGTCGAGTACGGCGGGCGCGGCCTGCCTGGCGCATACGAAAAGGCGTGGAACGCGTTGGAGGCGCAGTACCAGGTGCCCAACCAGGCAGCGTTCACCATCGGGCTCGGGATGGTTGCTCCGACGATCCTGGCGCATGGCAGCGAGGAGGCCAAGCAGCGCTACCTGGCCAGGATGTATCGCGCCGACATCGTCGGCTGCCAGCTCTTCAGCGAGCCGGGCGCGGGCAGCGACTTGGCCAGCCTGCAGACCAAAGCCGAGCGCGACGGCGACGAGTGGGTCATCACCGGACAAAAGGTGTGGACCACCGGCGCCCACTACAGCGACATCGGCGAGATCATCGCCCGCACCGATCCCGAACTGCCCAAGCACAAGGGCCTCACCGGATTCATCGTCGACATGAAAGCCCCCGGAGTAGAGGTTCGGCCGCTGCGCCAGATGACCGGAGGGGCCAGCTTCAACGAGGTGTTCTTCAACGAGGTTCACGTTCCCGATGCGGACCGTCTCGGCGACCTCAACAACGGCTGGAACGTCGCCCTGACCACCCTGATGAACGAGCGCGCCGCGATCGGTGCTGGGGGCGGCGGGGGTGGGGGTATCAACCTGTATGCCCGAGTGATCGAGATGGTTCGCCATCTCGGCATCGGCGACGATCCGGTGGTGCGCGACCGGCTTGCCGATCTCATCATCCACGGCCGGGTCTCCAGCTACAACAACCAGCGGGCCATGGACAAGATCAAGGCCGGGCAACTACCCGGTCCGGAGATGAGCATCGCCAAGCTTGCGGGCACGTTGAACATGCGTCGACTCGGCGAGTTCGTGTCGCACGTGCTCGGCCCGAAGCTGATCGCCGACACCGGCGAGTGGGGCACGTACGCATGGAGCATGCTGGTGCTCGGCACGCCGGGCGGCCGCATCGCCGGTGGCAGCGACGAGATCATGCGCAACATCGTCGGCGAGCGTGTGCTCGGCCTGCCGAAGGAACCGGGGATCGATTCGAAGTCGCCCTTCCGGGAGTTGAAAGTAGGCACACAGAACACGCAGAGCTCCCTGAGCGCTCACGGTGCTCACAGTGCTCACAGCCAGACCTGACCTCGCTCAGCTCAGAGTTGCGGTCGCGCTGGTAACTGCGGTCCCACCTCACGGGACCGCTTGATCTCGTAGACGCCCGGGATTCGACCGAGTGCGACCAGCACATCCCACAACTCGAGCGCCTGGTCTCCTGTGGGCGCCGGCGACAAGACCGGCCCGAAGTAGGTGTTGAGCGCACCATCGATGACGACGATCGGGATACCGACCTCTTTGCCGACGATGTCGTACGCCGACCTCGTCGACCCCTCGATCACGGCATCCCAACTGTCATCCGACCCAGCTTCGATCAGGTCGGCCGGCAGGCCCGCCGCAGCGATTGCGTCGGGCAGCCGCGTCAACGGCTCGTCGTCGTCATGGTGGATCAACGAACCGAGTGCGGTGTAGAGCCTGCCGACAGCGGCATTTCCATGAAACCGCTTGGTAGCCGCCAGGACCCGCATCGCGGGGTGTTGATCATCGAGCCGGTCACGGATCCAGTCGTAACCGGGATTGGTCTTGTTGTGGTAACGGAGGCTGAAGAGCTGCCAGGTGATCTGGAGGTCGCGCTCACCCGCTACCTCGACCACCCATCGCGAGGTGATCCAGGTCCATGGGCAGGCGGGGTCGAAGTAGAACTGCACTGCTGTAGTCACTGGTGTAGGCATGAATCCTCGACGTTACCCAGCCCCGCCGCCGACGAAGCCTGTTTGGACGTGGCCTCAGTCACGGGGGCACTGCGGTGTGCAAGCCATGCTCGTTGGCCCAGCGGCCGACATCGCGATGCTCCAACGCTGCCGCCAGCAGATCCGGGAACGCGTCGGGTGTACAGGCCAACGAGGGCACGCCGAGATCGGCGAGGACCGCAGCCTGGGCGTGGTCGTAGGCGGGCGCACCTTCGTCGCTGAGGGCCAATAACACCACCACTGTGACGCCCGCTCGACGAAGTGCCGCCACACGGTCGTGAAGCAGGGTCGTGTTGCCGCCCTCGTACAGATCGCTGACCAGAACCAGCACCGTGTCTGCGGCGCGAGTGACGAGCTGTTGGCAGTAGCCGATCGCCTGAGCGATGTCGGTGCCACCACCCAGCTGGACACCGAACAGCACGTCGACCGGATCGTGGAGCATCGGCGTGAGATCGGCCACAGCGCTGTCGAAGGCGACGACGCTGGTCCGCAGCGCGGGCATCGAAGCGAGCACCGCGCCGAAGATGGCCGCGTACACGACACTGTCGGCCATGCTGGCCGACTGGTCGATCGCGACGATCACGTCACGCGACAAGCTGCGTTGTCGGCGCCCGTATCCGATGAGCCGTTCAGGCACGACGGTGCGTTGCTCGGGCAGATAGTGGCGGAGATTTGCGTGAATGGTGTGACCCCAGTCGATGTCGCTGAGGCGCGGACGCCGCGTGCGCTGGCTACGCGCAAGGGCGCCGTGCACCGCCTGCCTGGTGCGCGACGCAAGTCGTTGTTCGATCTGCTCCACAACTTGGCCAACCACCTGCCGCGCCGCGGCCCTTGTGGAATCGGGCAGCAGCTTGTTGAGCTCGACGAGCAACGTGACCAGGTGGAGGTCGGGCTCGACAGCTCGCAGCATCTCGGGTTCAAGCAGCAGCTGGCGGAGGTTCAGCCGATCGATCGCATCGCGCTGCAGCACCTGTACCACCGACGTCGGGAAGTACCGACGGATGTCGCCCAGCCATCGGGCCACCGAAGGAGCCGACGATCCGAGCCCGCCGGCGCGACCCCCACCACCACGTCTCATCGGCTTGCTGTCGTACACAGCGGCCAGCGCGGCGTCGATCCGCGCATCGTTGCCCTGCAGCTGAACGCTGGTGACACCGGCGCCGGTGCTGGGGCCTTCGGCGATGTCTTCTGCCCCGCCGAGCACCATCCGCCATCGTCGCAGCCGCTCGGGATCGCTGACTCTGCCCAAGCTCATTGAGCCACCCCGAGCAACTGTCGAACGGTGACCAACGCTGCAGCGGCGCGCTCCGCGTCGACGTCGCTGCCGAACCCGGACCATGCCGGTGCAGCCTGATGGGCGATGAGCAGGCCGAGCTGGCGGCGCTCCCCCGGCTCGAACGCACCGAACGTGCGGCGGAGCAAGGGTGCCGTTGCGATGAACGCGTCGGGCGCGAGTGACGAGACCCAGCCATCGATCACCTCGAGCAGCTCGGCGTCATGCACCAGCACCGTGCCGCTTCCGGCAAGGAAACCTTCGACGAACGCGGCTCCGACCGCGGGGGCGGTTCCGACCGACAATGCCCGCGAGAGCCGCGCGCCCACGAGCGAGCGATTCCATGCGCCACCGTCGTGCAGGAGCCGGGTGGCACGTCCCTGCACCAAGCCGTGCACGTCGCCGCGCTCGGCGATGACGGTAAGGACTGCCGGCCACTCGGCCCGCCGAGCAGAGTGGTCGACCAACGCGAGCGCGGCCTGGACGCCCGCCAGTCGTTCGACCATCGCTGCCGCGGCACCGTCGTCGAGCGAACGGCACGCCATCACCACACCGGCCACGACGCGAACAACAAGTCCATCGAAGACGCTACGCAAGGCAGTGGCGTTCGTGCCGCGCACGTCGCCGTAGCGCAGCGCACGAGCGAGCGGGCCGAGCGTATCGATGACCTGGACGACGTCGGGGTCGTGGGCGGCTTGCGCCTCGACGCGGGCAACGACAGGTTCGACAACTTCTGCAAGGTCGGCAAGCAGGGCAACATCGAGCACGGTGACGAGATCGGCAAGGGCATCGGCAGCCGCGGCGCGCTCGAGCAGGCGATGCGTTGCAGCTGCCCGAACCGTCGTTCCGTGTGCGGCGAGCTCGATGACGCGAATGGTCAGCTCCGGCTCCCACAGCAGGCACCACGTCTCTCGGAACGTGCCGCTGCTACCGCGGCCTTCCTCGACCGAGCCCCACGGCACGCCGAGAGCACGCAATCGGTGCAGGAGCACTGACCGGGCCCGGCCGTTGGGTGCTCGTACGTCGAGCTCGATCGTTTGAGCGGCTGCTGCCGGTTTGAGTCGAACCTTGCGTTGCTGCGCGGCAAGGTCGCGAGCCAAGGGCACCTGCGGGGCGTCGTCGGGCACCTCGCCGATCGCGTCGCCCACGATCAGCTCGCGCTCTATCAACGTCATCCCACTGGCCCCGGCCATGACAGTGTCGGCCGCGTCGAGAACTTCAGCCAACCCTGGCCGCGGGCGGTTGCGCAGGGCGGCCAGCGCGGTGGC